>CAYWFI010000009.1:4346-19045 GCA_964458165.1 uncultured Candidatus Saccharibacteria bacterium | reverse complement strand
ACCAAGCGCCTTATGTAGAACTGATTGATCGATGCCGGAGGGTGTTTTCTTAAGCGGCGGCAATTTATATTTGATCTGATTTATTTTCTTCTGTAATGCCATGTGTGCAACTGTAGCTGTTTATCACGCTTTGTTCAACCCGGCTTGACGACTTATATAACCAGGAGCATAATGTCAGACAAGAGGCAAGCATATTATGGACTCTGTTATAACCAAACTTGCGAATCTCACGGTATATCTGGCTCAGATTGTCCTGCCTTACGACCCGAATGCCGTACAGGCCGCGGAACCTTCGCCCATAGTATCTTTTGATCCGCTTAAAGGACTGTTTGTCGGTCTAGTTGTTGCCCTGACGCTTGTCGTGATTTTCGCCTTGCGCAAAAAACGCCGGAAACGACGCTAGTCTTCATCCCGGTAATATGTCGCGAGGTGCCACAGACCGCAGTATCGACACCGGTAGGGCTTTACCTTGGCCCCTTTTTGATAAGCGGCCGTGGTGGCCGTAGCTTGAGCTTGCTTTTTAGTGTCAAAAGTCAGTTTGTCGACACAGGGTAGAGTGCTTTCGTGTTCTATGTTTTCCATATGCCAAGTATTAGTTTTTCTTTCTTGGCACGGCTCCAACCTTTGAGCTGGATTTCTTTTTTGCGGGCTGCGGATTTATCTGCGAAACCTTGCGAAACAAACATAAGCTCAAACGGGCCTTGGTTTATCGCAAAGCGCGAACCTTTGCCAGCATTGTGTTTATTGATCCGTGCTACAGGGTCAGTGGTTATGCCCACGTAATAACGCCCTATTCTGGCTTTCGCTATATATACAAACCATGGCATAAATGCATTATATACCTGATTGGCCCTTCGACAAGCTCAGGGTCATTCGATGCGGTACCAATGGTTTACCATGAGTAAGGCAGCTTGCTGCCGCATCGAATGGTGGAGCTGGCGGCGATGAAGCCGCGTCCATTCGGTTACTTGTTGGGTTTCTACAGGCTTATTTGATTCAGATTGTTTCTTTAGCTTGGAATGATAAGAATCAACAAGAAAATTCCACGCTGCAATCCTGAAATCTTAAGAAACACTATGGATCACAGTGTTTCAGCAATCAGAAGTATATGAGACTGGGTCGCTCTATCTGATGTCGAGCTATCAGCCGCACGGGTAATTAAACGCGTGCTGTTGCAAAAGCGAAGTTGTCTACGCGAAAAGCGCTGGCAACCTGCTTAGCAATAGATTTCAGAGATTCTGCATCTATTTGATTTGTCCGGATAACGTTCAGACAACCGGCCTGCTGGCACCAACTTGTAAATGTCCAAATGTCGAGCAATTCAGCCCCGTAATAAACGGATTTGACAAGCAAATCCTAACCTTCCCCAATTAAGGGGATAGCTCCATTATAGCATAAACGTAATTATTATGCAACCCTTTCTGCGGGTTCTGGTTCTGTATCTAACAGAACGTCTATCTTTTCCACTGCCCTACTCACCAGAATACGCATCAGATCGTTCGGCGTGTATGTTCCCGCCTCGCCCTTATGTTCTTCGTGCAATCTGTTGTCCAACCTGGCAAGCACCGCTTCCAGGCCACTGGTAGCATCAACATCTACCATAACGTACCTGTCGCCACAATTAACAAAACCTTGATCAGCTTCAAATCCTGTCATTATATTTTCCTTAACTTAAAAACCTCTACTGTCCGTTATACTCCGATGCAAATTTTTTGCAAGAGAGTTTGTCCACAATCTCTTACCCCGTGGCAGTTACTGTGTCATGTAGTCAGCTATAGTCTGTAGAGTAGTGAAACGCGGGTCTGATTGCGGGAACAGTTGTGTCAGGTCAGCTTGGGCGACCTTTTCTTCGTCAAGATAAGGCTCGTCGGCTTCGTTTGTACTATAGAACTCCTGGCCAAACTCGTCGCCTGCCTGGTGGAACTGGATCGCGCTATATTTGCCGCCGGCAGGCAGACTAACGGTATACACCAATATCGGATGCTTCACGTCACAAAACATAACGCACTCCATAATGTAGGCCAGCTGCGTATCAGTATTGACGTATATCTGGTCTGCGTCTAGAGATTCGGCGGCTTGTTTGGCCGCTTCCAAGCTTGTAGCGCCCGGATACAATAAACCGCCATGGCCCGCCTGCTCGTCATGAGTCCAATCCGGACTCATGACACCGGCTGATACGCTTTGATTGTTACTAAAAGTTATAACCTGTTCCGTACCGGCAGTCAGATGGGCCATCTCTTCTTCCGGACCTGGAGCAATAGTTACTTCGCCCCATTCGCTTGGGTATATGAAACTTATTTCCTCTTCGGCGTTTTCATAAAGCTCAAAACCTTCGGGCAGAGCGGTCTCCTGCTCTTCTGCAAGTTGCTCTTGCTGAGATGTGTTAGAGGCTGAATCAGTGTCGTCTTTTAATAAAAACCAGTACGTATTAACAACAAGCAAAGCAAGTACCAGCAACACCGCGATGATCACAAAGGGCTTTTTGGATTTGGCGGGTTTTGGGCTGGCCGGAACTACTGGCTCGGAGGATGCGGATAGCACGGTACCAGGAGTAAATTCTTCGGTTTGCTGCGAATCCGTTTGCGTATTTTGTGTGCCGTTCGGGTCCTGTGGTTCCATCGTCAACTCCGTTTATGCTTGGGGTAAATTATAGCATGAAAGTTTTATAGAGCTTATGCCAATCGTCAAGCGACAGCGCCTGGGCACGGTGAGTGGGATTTATTCCAGCTCGCGCGAGCAAAATTTCGGTTTCTGCTTTGTCGATCCCAAGTCCGCCGCTCAAGGAACCGCGCAGCATTTTGCGACGTTCGCTAAACCCGGCTTTAACCAGACGGAAGAATTTTTTAGTATCAACATCCGGAAATAACGGGGATTCGCGGTACTCAAGCATCAGTATCTGCGAATCAACCTTTGGCGGCGGCGTAAACAGTCCTGCCGGTACTACCACGCCTAGCGATACGTCGCAGTATAGCTGCACACTAACGCTGAGCAGGCTCATTTGGCCGGGTTTGGCACAGACGCGCTCGGCGACTTCTTTTTGCACCAGTAAAGCCGCCCGCGAAAAATGGTTAGGATGCTCGCACAATACACGCAATAAGTTACTGGTGAGATAATAAGGGATATTAGCGGCAATTTTGAACCCCGGCGGCAACATGCCGAAATCAAACTTCAGAATGTCCGCTTGTTCTATGGTGAAGTTTTGGTACTGGGCGAATCGTTTTTTTAGACTTGGTATAAGTTCTGAATCAAATTCTATCGCCTGTACTGTAGCGCCTGTATTAAGCAGTTTTTCTGTGAGCGTACCCAGGCCCGGGCCAATTTCTAGCACCGTATCATGAGCCCGCACATCTGCTGCCGCGACCATAGCCTCAAGCGCGAGCTCGTCATACAGCCAATGCTGACCCAGTTCTTTTTTGGCTTGCGTCATATATCCAATAGGTTCAATCCGGTATTATTATCGTGCTTGCGCGTTAGCTTGCCGCCAATTGCGTGCACCATAATTTCCACCGTGCCATTCACTTCAGCCTCTTGCAAGTGACCGCCATGAGCATGCATGCTGACATCGGACACCGTAGCGTGCAGGTGCAGTACGGGTTCATTATCTTTCCACGCAATGTTGCCGGTCAGATTAGTAAGCTCTAGCTGCTCATCAAACTTAGTCCAGTTGTACTCCTGAACATTTAAATCATAAAATCCCAGTTCCGCCCACGCGAGGCCGCCTAAACCTTTCACCCAAGCACTCTGTATATTTCGCTCACGCGCAAACTCGTGCAATCCTTCGACTACCCGCTCACCCTTATTAAACAGCAGTACGTAGTGTTTTCCATCAAATGCATGCTTCATCCTAGCGCTATTCTAGCAAACTAGCACAGACTAGGGGAGGACGGATTCATTCCGTTCCCGGTACCATGAGAGGGGATACTCCCTCCTTGTGGTTTTAGTACCAGTTGCTCACGTAGTGCTTATCCAACGCTTTGATCGGGTTACCGTAGCGGCGTTCGACATAACACAAGCCCCAGGCAATCTGTATCTGCGGGTCAGTTAGATAACCCGCGCCGCCGCAAGCGCTTTCGTCGGCCATCTTGCTGGCCGGCAAGGCCTGCGGTATACCATATGCTCCGGAATTTGGGTTGCCGGCCGTGTGACCCCAACTGGATTCGCAGGCAAACAGCTCAAGCAGAGCATTGTACTGCGCGCCAGTCCAGCCTTTGGCCTCGGCCATCACCCGGCCCAGGGCCGCGTTATTGACGTTAATGTTCTTCCAGCTGTGTTGCTTGGGGCTGCCGCAGAAAACGCGGGCCGGTATGCCCTCGGCATTAAAATTTTCGAACTTACCGCTGATGCCGCGGGCAATAATCTGCGTAACCGGTTCTTGCACTACGACTTCTTGCAGCAAGGTACGCCCGACTTCTACGCCATTCTGTAGTTCCAGCTGATAGGTCACGGATTTTTTACCCTCAGTGCCGCGTTGACGAATAGCAATCGTACCGTAAGACAGGCTGTTGTCGTCTATCGTTTCAACCGGCATCGGGATTGACTCTTCGGTGGTAACAACCTGCACGCCAAAGCGAGTGACAAAGATCTGCAGGTTTTCGGTAATCGGTGTTTCAGCCGACGGCTGGAGCGTATCATCCTCGGCCAGTTCTAGTTCTTTTTGCTCTAGCAGCTCACCGACAGTTTCCGCCTGTGTACGCACCGGCAACGAAGCACCGTACAGATTAAGAACCACGGGTGTTGAACGTTTTATCGTTACTTTACTGCCAACGCCATCGCGTAAGAAATCTTTACTCGGTCCGATAGTAATATCATCTTCAGCATGTACGACAATACCGGCTTGGTCGGCAATACTGCGCGATGTCTGAGCAGCGCTCATTGTCCGGATACGGTGGTCGTCATCCTGTATCACTACCGGCGCGGCGCGATATACATTGACCCGGAAATCGTCTTCTTCTATCAAAGTATCCAGTGCCGGTTCGACAACATCGCCATCTTTGAGCTCGACACCGGCGTTACTAAGAAATTCACCAACAGTTTTCTCGCGCGTGGGCAGGACACGAGTCTGCTTGTCGTTATACAGGATTACAATGTTGGACTCGTCGAGCCGGCTGACAGTCACCGAACTGTCGCGCAGACTAAAAGCCAAAACCGCGCCGGCCAATACGACCGCTAGGACAGCCAATACCGGCACGAGCCGCGGATGGTCGCGGTAACGCTTCTCAAATTTGCGGGCAAAACGCCGCAATCGTAATCTGTAACTCTTTACGCGATAATGCACTATTCTGCTTTGACCATTAGACTTCTTTCACAACCCATTCTCGATTCTGAAATTGATGATTTTCGAGATGGAATCTTTTGTAATTTTATCAGCATATCCATTGATATGGTTATAAAATTACAGAAGATTCCAGCCGGAAAGGGCAGTTTCAGGGCGGGGAGGGGTTGTGAAAGAAGTCTTTTAATTATAAACAAGAACAACTCCCGTGGTGTTCACCGCAACATTATAGCATTTTGTGTGGAAGCGTTTATGCTTCAGTTCCTAGGTTCGTATTTTGACTGCGTTCGTACTCTTCCAGAGCGTAGGCCGCGTCTTCGCTTAGTGATAGGCTTCTGACAGCGTCAAACGTGAACCAGGCAATTTCGGCAATTTCGATGCGTCTTCTTTTAATATCAGGCCGCCGGGGCAATTCCAGCACAAAATACCACGCCCGGTAACCAAGACCGTGCCTGGTACGGTCGCGAACGCCAAGCGGCCGGAGATTTGATTTGGCAGTGATGATACCAGTTTCTTCTTTGAGTTCGCGCACGGCTGAAGCAATCATCGCCTCGCGCGAATGCGCGCCGCCCCCCGGCAACGACCACTCGCCGGTACCAAGCCAGCCTTTTAGTAATAGTACTTGATTGCCATGGACAACCAGTATACGGCTGCGCCTGGAGCTAAGCTTGAAGTAAGCAAACCATACAGGCCAAGCGAGCCAGAAAACAGCAACGCCCGCAAGCAAAAGCACACGTTTCATGACCACAGTCCAAGACCGACAGCACGTTGTTTGCCCGGATAGGGTGAGCAAGTGCCACAGGCCGGCCTGCGGCCGCCTGTAAAGCGCCCTGTTTGGGCAAACAACGTGCTGTCGGTCCCCTCCCGAATCATAACTTCTCCAACGGGGCGAAAGCTACGTTTAACTTCTTAATCCCTTTTGTCTGGAAGTGAACGGCAATGTTGTCGCCATCCACTTCAACCACCTTGCCTTTGCCAAATGCCTGGTGTTGCACTATATCGCCCTCGTTTAGTTCGATAACATAACGAGGCTCGTCTGTGAACGGAGCGGGCTTGGGCGCCAGAGAGGTATCGTCAGGCCGGATAATATCAGCGTTTACACCTTTATCAATCTCTGTCAGAAAACGCGACGGGGGATTGTATTGCACGCCGCCGTACAATGCGCGACTGGTCGCGTAAAGTAGGAATAGCTCATCCCGGGCTCGCGTCATACCAACATACATCAGTCGGCGCTCTTCTTCCATCTCGCGCTGATCGTATAATGCCCGGCTATGCGGTAGAACGGTTTCCTCGAGACCGACTATGAATACGACCGGAAACTCCAGGCCCTTAGCGCTATGTAGTGTCATTAGTGTCACGACGTTCGTGTTAGTATCTTTGGTATCCAGATCGCTTACCAGGCTGATTTCTTCCAGGAATCCTTCCAGACCCACATCCTGATAGGCCTTGGCGGCCGATATAAGTTCACGGACGTTCTCTTGTCGTGATTCGCCCTGCAGCGTGCCATCGTCCAGATATTGCATATAATCCAACCGTCTGACCAGGCCGTCTATGACACTGGCCGCAGGCAGTTCGTTCATTAGGTTACGATAGGTCAATATAATGTCGGCCAGGTCTGTCAGTCCGGCTTTAGCCTTAGGCGTCAAACCAGGACAGTCTCGCACTATTTCGAGGCCGCGCAAAATACCGCCTGCCGAGGCAGCCCAGGCACGGAAAATCTCAATGGATTTCGGCCCGATACCGCGCGTCGGTACGTTGACAACACGCTCAAAACTGACCGCATCCTCAGACTGAAAAATCATCCGCAGGTAAGCAATGATGTCTTTGACCTCTTTGCGATCATAGAACCGGGTACCGCCGACGATCCGGTAAGGCACGTTATATCTGACAAACATTTCCTCAATCGTACGGCTCTGGGCGTTGGTACGGTACAGCACGGCATAATCTTGATAACGGCGGCGGCCAGCGTCTACCATTGAGGTGATACGACGGATTATCATTTCGGCTTCGGCGTTTTGATTAGCGGCTTGCAGTACCTGCACCGGAAAACCTTCGCCGATGTCTGTCCAGAGTTTTTTATCGCTGCGCTGCTGGTTTTTGGTTATCACAGCATGGGCAGCGTCAAGAATTGCCTTGGTGCTGCGGTAATTCTGCTCCAATTTGATAACTGTCGTATCTTTGTAGTCGCGTTCAAAGTTCAGAATATTCTTAAAATCCGCTCCCCTCCAAGAATAGATCGAATTATGCACTACCACACCAGTTGCTGCATAGTTATGCACCTGCTCAACATCCAAGTCGTATACAAATCCCTTGTAATCGAGCTTTTCGATAGACACAATTCTTTCTTTGGTAATCTGCCCGTCACTGGCAACAACTGGCAGCCACATATCCGGATGCAAATGGCTGGCTGGCATAAACGCAAACTTCTGGTCGGTCATAAAAGCATACTTTCTGACACAAAACTTATCGCCTGCCCCATTTTGTACAGATTCCAGCACAGACTCGATATCAGCATAGTTGGTCTTGTGTATTTCTGTACGATAGGTACCAGCCCGGCCCGGCCTGACCGTATATCCCAGCTCCTTAAATATTGCCAGATCTTCCGGGTTGGTCGTATTAACCGACAGGCGGCTGGCGGACCAATTTCTCTGCGTAGCAATACGCTTATCGCCGAATAAAACCACATTGAGGTTCAGGCTCTTGCGCATACCCCGAACGGTCGCCTGCGGTGAAAAGTGCGGATAATCAAACAAGATACCTTCGTCCGTCATAAGCTGCTTAGCACGAGAAACCGTATCAATATCCCGGTAGATTGCATCGATGTGACTCTGTGTCAGCACCATAGCTCTGTTGGCATAAGCATGGAATACCACCGAAGGAATACCGTACTTTGCGGCGTAATATGCTTCGAGATAAGTCGCCTCCTCCCGCGACGCACAGGTGCGGATTACCCACATACGGTCGGCTCGCTCCTGATTGGCGCGAACTCGCAGTCCAACATCATATTTCTTACCGTCAAACCGCGAGCCTTTCGCCAGCCCCACACGGTAGCCCTTACCTTTGGCATACATGAGGTAGACAAAATATGATTCAGTCTGCTCAAACCGTGCGAATAACAAATGATTTGGCGTCATAGTGAGCTTCCGGCCTGATTCGGTTACTGCCTGTACGACCTTATCGTTATAGGGAAACTTTCTGACTTTTGTCACCCGAAAGAACCCGCTCCGGCCATAACCGGATGCCGACCGCACCAGAGCACCAGTCTTCATGTCCTTAATCGGTATTACACCCTCTGCTGTTTCGACAGGAGTGTCTGCCGGGAAGCATTGCCAGTCGTCCCCCACCACGGCAATGTTTTGGTGGTCGCCGGTAAGTAGTTTGACCAGCTTGTACTGCGCGAGGTTGGTATCCTGGTACTCATCAATCAGGATGTAGCGGAATTGCCGCTGCCATCTTTCCCGGACAGCATTAGTGTTTTGCAGCATGAGTACTGTTTTCAAAATCAGATCGTCAAAATCCAGGGCTCCGGCATCTTTGAGAGCACGCTCGTAGAGCGGGTAGACTTTGGCTGCTGCTTTCTGGCCGGGCGAATCAGCCAGACTGGCATATTCGTTCGGATCGACCATGTCGTTCTTGGCGCTGCTGATCTGCCCGGCCAGTGTGCGTGGCGGAAAAGCTTTGTCGTCTATACCAAGCTGTCGGCTGGCTTGTTTTACCGCGCTTAGCCGATCAGATTCATCAAATATAACGAAGTTTTTTGGTATGCCCGCGTGCTCGCCGTCTTGACGCAACAGTCTGACGCAGATTGAGTGAAAGGTACCCATAAAGGGCATGAATGACCGGTTTTCGGCGCTTTCTGCGAGCAAATGCGCGATACGTTCGCGCATTTCTTTGGCCGCTTTGTTCGTGAACGTCACCGCCAGGATGTTATATGGAGTTGCCCTGTTGGTTGCTACCAGATAAGCAATGCGGTGCGTCAACGTCTTAGTCTTGCCAGATCCGGCGCCGGCTTGGATGAGCAACGGCCCCTCCGTGGTCGTGACCGCCCGCTGCTGCTCCGGGTTCAGGCCAATCAGCAGACGGTTAGTATCAGTGGGCGACTCATTAGCCCACGGATCGACAATCGAATCTTTTGTAACACCTTGAGACATCCGTCTATTTTAGCAAATTTGGTCGATTAAAACTGTTGTTACTTTATGATTTCAAAAGGCACTTCATAGCCTATGTCTATAACCTCGGCGTCTATGAGCAAGTAGGCAGTAGTCAACGCGATTACGATCAACAGGATCAGTGTCAGAAGTAATCCACTGCCCTTTTTGCCCGCTTTTTTGTTCCCTGGGCCATCGTGGCCAATCGGTACGACGTATTTCTTGCTGTCGATGAGCGCCTGAACTTCGGCGTCTTTTTTGGCTTGCTCTTCGGCCTTTTTGGCGGCTTCTTTTTTTGAGTTCACGGATTCGGCCAACGCGTCAACACCGGCAGCATCGGAATCTTCCGGAGCCGCATCGGCTGGTTTGGATTCGGCAGGTGCTTTTTCTTCGGACGTTTTTTGTTCGGGATTGTCTGTTTGAACAGATTCCGCCTGCGCGGACGAGCCGTCCGCTGCCTCGGACGAGCTGGCGGATTCAGCGGGTTTTTCGTCTTCGGTTAGCGGTTGGATAACTTTTTTAGCAGCTGATGGCACCAGTGGTTTTGCCTCTTCCGTATCAGGCATAACAGGCGAAGCATTGTCAGCTTTTTTATAGGTATCCGAAGCAACCGGCGCTACGACCGGACGTGATGTCGTGACAATCTTGCCCTTGCCAGGTTTACTTACATCCATAACTTTCGAATCGTCAACTACAATGCTTTTGGCCATTGTTTAACCCTCTCCACTTGATTCATGACGCAAGCGGTAGGCTGTATCCACGATACCAGAAAACTTGTGATAGTTTATACTCGCGCCGCCAACCAGCACACCGTCGCAACCATCGAGCTCAAGGTAACCACGGGCAATCTGATCGTCAACACTGCCCCCGTATAGCACTCTTACTTTTCCGGCTGTTTTATTGCCATACAATTCGGCTACTTGGTGACGGACATAATCCATCATTTCTTTAGCCTGGCCAGGTGCAGCCAGCTCACCGCCGAAGGTGCTGATTGCCCATATCGGTTCGTAAGCGATAACAATATCTTCAACGTCGCTAGCCGTCAGACCTTTCAGGGCCGTCACTACCTGGTCGTGAACTACGCGTTTTGAATGTTTGGCCAGACGTTCGGTTTTGGTTTCGCCAACACAGAGGATTGGTGTAATCCCATTGCGTACTGCCGCGTCTACTTTGGACGATACGTCGCCCAAACTCTCGTTAAACAGCAAACGACGTTCGGAATGACCGATTATGACATAGTGAGCTAGATCACGCAGCATCGTCATGCTGACTTCGCCGGTAAAAGCACCTTCATCCTTGTGATAGGCGTTCTGGGCGGCCAGGCGGAATTTGCGTCTATCAATCTGTAGGGATAACGGCTGCAGCACTAACATGCTCGGCGTTAATACCACCTCAATATTACGGTAGATCTTTATACGTTCCTGCAGACGGTGCAACAATATACTCGCCTGCATTGTATTTAAATGCATCTTCCAGTTGCCAACTATGAGGGTCTTTCTTGTCATACTTATTATGCTTATTTTACACCATTAGCCGTCTTTATCTAGTAAAGCCTCAACACCAGGTAGTTTTTTGCCTTCCATGAGTTCTAAGCTGGCACCGCCGCCGGTTGATACGTGACCAAAGGCCGACGTCAGACCGCGTTCCTCGACATACCCCGCCGTATCACCGCCCCCCACGATTGTAAAAGGCCGGTGTCCAAAGTGGCCTAGGAGCGCTTCGGTAATCAGCTCTGTACCATGAGCAAATGGCCCGATAGGGTCGTTATTTCTGCCAGCTACCTCCGCGACGCCAAGCGTACCGTTCCATACGACTGTTTGCACCATCTGAATACCACCGGCTATAAACGAGGCCGAAAACGGTCCGATATCCAATATTTTTTCACTGGGCTTGACGTGGTTGGCTTCACGCCCTGGACGTTTCGGGTAGGCCTCAATATCCGCGATGATATGCGCGTCCCAATCAACAATACGGGTGCTTGCGGGATCCTCGGCATCGGTTGCTACTACCCCGTCCTGCGGCAGATAAAACACGAATTGTTGGTTTTTGGCCTTGTCCTCGGCAAGTTCGATGATTTCTTTGGCCAGCGGTACATCGTCGGGCTCGGCCAGGCTTTTGCCGGTTTCGATGCCCTTGGCCAGCAGGAAAGTATTGGCCATCGCGCCGCCCACAGCCACAAAATCGGCGATTTCTATAAATTTTTTGAGTACCACGATCTTGTCAGAAATCTTAGCGCCACCAACAATTGCCATCAGTGGATGTTTTGGCTGCTGCATAACACTTGTAATAGTATCGACTTCTGTTTCTAGCAGAAGCCCGGCCACACTGGGCAAGAATTTTGTCACTCCCTCGGTTGACGCGTGCGCCCGATGCACTACGCCAAAACCGTCCTGCACAAACACCTCCGCTAGACTTGCCAGATTGCGAGCAAAGGTCTCGTCGTTTTTTTCTTCTTCAGCGTGAAAGCGCAAGTTTTCTAGCAAAAGAACTTGCCCGGGTTCTAAACCCTCGGCCGCCTCTTTGGTTGTCGAACCCACGCAGTCTCTAGCAAACCGCACGTCCCGTTCCAGTAATTCACCCAGACGTGCCGCGACCGGTTTTAGCGAATATTCCTTATTCGGCTGGCCATCGGGGCGGCCAAGGTGTGAACAGATAATGACCTTCGCGCCCTGTTCAAGCAAGTGGTTGATTGTCGGCAATGATTTGGCTATACGGTAATCGCTGGCTATTTTGCCGCTCTTTAGCGGCACGTTATAGTCAGCCCGCAGTAGCACCCGTTTGCCCTGTAGGTCTATGTCGCGAATTGTTTTTTTGTAGAAACTCATCCCGTTAGAATCCACCTGCTTACAGTTACCTTAAGCGTAACCGATTAATTTTCAATTATCAATTTCTAATTTTTAATCAATGTACTAATTTTTAATGATTCAAAGCTTTGGTTCATTGAATCATTGGGATTTGAAAATTGAATGAAAATTGATAATTGAAAATTATTCTAAAACTCTGACTTTGATGGTATCGGTCGTGCCCACCACACCTGGATATTGCCCCGAACAGCTCACAATGATGTCGCCGCTGCTTAGAACCTTATTAGCGCGCAACCAGTTAGTCAGTTTTTTGGCAGCGAACTTGTCGTCAGGCCGAACGTATGATTTACAGCTATAGACAATGGCCAATTGTTGGGCTACGCGCGTATCCGATGTTACTGCTATCAGCGGCAACTCAGAGCGCTGGGCGGAAATCTGCAGGGCAGTAGCACCGGATTTGGTCTCGGCAACGATGGCGTTCGCTCTGACTTCTTTGGCCAGCCTGATAACCGCGTGTGAAATAGCCTGGGTCTTAGTGGTTTGCTGATAGTGATGCTCGTCTACAAACACTGGTTTGACTGGCGCGTTTTGTTCGGTGTACAGTATGACGCGCTTCATTACCTCGACCGATTTTATCGGATAACGGCCGCTGGCGGTTTCGTCACTCAACATCACGCAGTCAGCGCCTATGAGTACCGCGGTAGCGACATCAGACACCTCGGCCCGGGTTGGCTCAGGCACTTCAGTCATACTGAATAGCATTTGAGTGGCCACAATGGTCGGTTTAGCGTACTTCACGCCCAAGCCAATAAGCTGCCGCTGAATAATGGGCACGCTCTCCGGCGGTGTCTCTACCGCCAAGTCACCGCGAGCAATCATTACCGCGTCGGTTTCTTGTACAATTTCTTCGATGTGCAGCACGGCTGAACGTGTCTCAAATTTAGTGATTATCCGGGCGTTCATACCTAAGTTCTTCATAATTTTTCTAAGCGCCTTGATATCACCGACTGTTTGCACAAAGCTCTGGGCTACATAGTCGATATCCTGAGTAGAGCCAAAGGCCAGATCTTCCTTGTCTTTCTTGGTGATTACATCCCCGCCGAAGTCCGTATCTGGCAGGTTAAGACCTTTGCGCTTAATCAATATGCCATTGTTCTCAATACGGGCGTAAAGAACACCGCCGCGCACACTGGTAATAGTAGTGCGGACTTTGCCATCATAAATATACATGCGCTCGCCGCGCTTAACTTTTTTGCTTAAGTCGTACTGTATGGGTATGATACCGGTTTCTTCGTAGTTAGCCTTGTAGCCAAGCCGAATCTCCTGCCCCTCAAGCACGTTAATAATGCCCTCGAAGTCGCCCAGTCGAATCTTTGGCCCCTGCAGATCCTGGATAATCGCTACTGGCTTGCCGTATTCCTTGGAAGCCTTACGGATCCATTTAATGCGCTGGCCGTGTTCGGCGTGGTCACCGTGGCTAAAGTTAAGCCTCAAACCATTCGCGCCGGACTTAATAAGATCTAGAACAGCCTCGTAACTATCTGTTGCCGGACCAACTGTCGCAATAATTTTTGTCCGCTTATACCGCTCCAACGGCACAACCGGCACCTTGTGCGTCGTGTTCATCCCGTTAGACTCCACTTAATTGTCTTTAATCTACGGGTGGTCAAATCGCCCACCACGTGTTCAGTCGTACGACAGGCATTGCCAGTCTTCTGGAGTCCTACGGGATTCATAATTATCTTTATTCTATACGCTTATGGTTTTTATTTAAACTGTGTTTTTTACTCAGAACTTCTTTGTTCGCTAAAATTGGTGATCCCGAGGGGAATCGAACCCCTGTTGCCAGGATGAAAACCTGGTGTCCTAACCGTTAGACGACGGGACCGCCTATTTTAACGAGCAAAGATTGCCGGGATGTACTGTTGATTTTTATCCGCCAGCTGGCGGATGGGCCGATTTCCTAACCGTTAGAACGGGGTCCCCATAAAGCCTGCCTTATGGGATACAGTGATGGGGCCGCCAGACAAATTCTAAACTACGCCACAAAACAACCAAAAAATTGTATCATAACAGATACAATCCGTCCAGCTGGAGTCCGAGCAAAAAAACCGTACAAAGGCCAAAAACTTTTGCAGAATAGTTCAAAATCGCTGTTCTTTCAAGCAACCAAACGAGCCGTACCTATAGTACGGTGAAGTGCAGGTTGTCGCAGAAAAACAGTGATTTGGGACATTCAGTCACAGAAATAACACGAATTTATTTCGTGTTATTCGGTGATGGTGCATAAGTTTTTGTTTAGGAGCGGTCAGTCACGATTACTCTTGAACTACTCCACCATAGCACAATTTCGATCTTTACGCTACTGCTTATCCACAGCTCGAGGTTTCCTCGGGAGCCTGCTTTAAGGAGTTTTAGACATAGAAAAGACTCCCTTTTTAGGGGGAGTCTTTTCTCGTCTGAGCGGTCAGTCGC
>CAYWFI010000009.1:0-4246 GCA_964458165.1 uncultured Candidatus Saccharibacteria bacterium | reverse complement strand
GCAACACCACCGGCAACGCTAGTAGCAGCAAACAGGCCGATCAGGCTGCCTGCACCAGTCTTTGGAAGCTCTGGTTCAGGTGTAGGAGTAACGGGCTTTTCGCTGTCAAAGCTAACCGTAGCAGTACAAGCATCGCTAGACACGGACTTGTCTGCGCCATTTACCGTAAAGGTAACGGTAGCAGTGATCTTGAAAGTACCGTCAGTCTGGTATTCGTACTCGTCTACCAGGTTGGTAGTAACTTTGGCTTGAGAGCCGTCACCGTAGTTGATAGTCACGTTCTTGAAGGTTGCACCGCCAGCGGCAGGAGCCTTGACAGTCACGCGAACCTTACGGCCACCTAGTTTCTCAACTGTAAGCGACTCACAAACATAGCTAGGATTCTCGGGCTTTTCACAGTCTTCCTTGCCGAATACGTTAACGCTGGCGCTATCGTTTAGGGCACCGAGACCATCAGGCGTCGTGTAAGCAGTGTTTGCGATCTGATGTACACCGCATTCCAGCTGCTTAGCGTTCTGTATCTTGGTGGTGATGTATACATATGCATCATCGCCAGGATGGAAGTCGCCGATGTCGATATTGACTTGGCGGCCGTTGTTCTGGACAGCATCGTTACCGTATACAACGGTATTGGCGCCTTTGTCCATCTCAACATTGCCTACAACAGTCGTGTATGAAGGCAGCTGATCAACCAGCTTGACGCCAGTAAGATTTGAGGTACCTGAGTTCTTGAACCAGATCCTCCACTCTACTTCGTCACCAGCCTTGGCATTTACAACTTTGCGCCATTTGGTGCTGTCTTCACCCTTTAGACGGGCTGTCTTTTGGGTAGCGTAGCTTGGCATTTTTACTTTCACGCGGAAGGTAATTTCACGGACGTATTCGAAACAACCTTTCTGGTTTGGCAGTTTCACGCCAGTCGTAACCAGATTGTCGCCAATAGCAGTAGTTTGACCTGTATTGTGATCAAACATCTTGGCGGAACCAGCAATATAGTCTAGGCCAAAGAAGCCGCTATTTGCACCAGTCAGGTCAAGCGTGTCGTAGATCTCGCGTGGCTGAGCGTTGCTTGCAGATATGTAGCTAGTGATTTGCTGTGACTGGCTCAGACCAGCTGGCAGTTCAGCACGTACAGTTACATCTTTTGCAATGCCTGGGTTGCCAGGAGCATCGTTCAGCGTAGAACTTGCGTTGTTGTGAATGTAGATTTTCACTTCTACTTCAGCGTCGTTGTCGACACCGTTAACCGGATCGCTCCATACGCTATCGCGGCCAACTTGTACGCCGCGTAAGAAATCTCGCTCATCACCGATACCAAGAGGTACTCCAGTAAACGAGTTAAAAGTGACATGGTCAAAACCATTAAGGCCGTCAGACCATACACGGGTTGGGCGGTCTGGGCCAAAGCCAGCTATTGCGCTCGAGGCGACACCAGCAACAAGTGCCAGGGTAGCAACAGCGACATAAGCCTTCTTGGGCAGACGCTTAAATACATTTTTCATATCCACCTCCTTAAATAAAGTGAAATAGAACTTAAAATTATCGATATTCATACTAGATTGTTAAGGAATATATCCGGTACTTCACTCCACCTCACATGGATAAAGATACCCTATACTTCCATTGTAGCATAAATATTATTTATTGTCAATATTATTGTTATGCTTAACTATTTAGAAACTAGGAATCAGTAACTAGAAATTAGATTAACTGTTGCTAATCAATTCCCGTGCTAGTTCCTATTTTCTATTTCCTAACTCCTAAATGTTAAAGAACATTTTCGACAAATCGGATCATTACAAGTCATAAATATAGGGGTGTTCGGGGTGTGAGCTGGGTTTGTTGCCGTAAGGCAAAGACGATGGCCGAAGCAATCATCAAACAAACCCAAACTCACACCCTCAGCGTGACTACATTCCTTTCGGAACACACTGTGACCAATCACCCTTTTCCTTTTTACAGAATATCTCCGCGGTTTATCAGTCCGAAGACCGAAAAACGCTCACCGCGAAGGAGTTGACCCACCACCGGGTGGCGCTGTGACCGGCGGGGTTGCCGGGGGCGCTACCGTTGCCGGTGGCTGAGTGGTTCCAACCACTGCACCCGGAGGGGTGTAGGTGTTGGGGGGCGGCGTCACATCCACAACCGTCACTCCCGGAGGAGTTGGATCGGGAGGAGCGGTCGCCGGCGGCGTCGGTGCGGGTTGCACCGTGGTTGCCGTCGGCGTCGTCACCGGCGGGGGAGGCACCGTACTGCCGGTTGGCAGGTTTGGTACACACTCCTTCTTCACCGGATCCCACCTGTTCTTGTCCCCACACGGCGGAACCGTGGTCGGCGGCTGCGTTGGCGGAACCGTGGTCGGCGGCGGTGTCACCGGTGGGCAGTCCTTGCACGGGGGTACCGTGGTCGGCGGTGCTGTTGTCACCGGCGGGCAGTCCTTGCACGGGGGTACCGTGGTCGGAGGTACCGGCGGCTTGGGGCACTGACACGGCGGTTCCGGAGTTGGCGGAGCCGGTGGTTTCGGTGGCTCTTCGCAGATGACTGGGAATTCTTCGGAACGCTTGTCCGAGATGTTGAACCCAATCACCGACTCAGGACAGTTGTCCTTGCGAGTGTAGACCAAGACCAGGGCGGGCAAGCCCTCCTGATCGGGGTTTTCCACCACGCGCGGCAACTCACCAGCCACAGGGCCAGCCAGATGCCAATTACGGACGGATTGCCGTGCCTCGACGCCAGCGTTCTCGTAACGCAAGAAGATGGTGTTGACCATCGACGCAATCTCCTGATACTCAGGAGTTACGAAGATCCGGTCGCCCTCACCTGCCTTGCGCGTCAGAAACGCCTCCCGAAACCCCTGGTCGTCCGCTGTAGCAAGGAATTCACCCATCCAAGGGTTTTCCTCACCAATGGTCGAGCCGCCGATACGGATACCGCTCAGCATCTGGATGTCGCCATCCAGCGCCGTGGGGTTACCGCAGTTCTCGGCAAACTCTTCATCCAACACCTCGTCCTTGTCCGAAGACTCGTACGGGATGCTGACAGCATCTGACCACTGCCGGAACTCGGAATCACCCGAACGTACCTCGCGAAGCGAATGGTCGACAAAGTCGTCACTCACACACTTGGCACGGTCAGGGAGGATGTCACCCGGTCGAACCCGAAGGTCATCCGGAAAATCATCCTCAAGATCCCCAGCCGACGGCGGGGTGTTGCCGTTGTCCTCCTCCGGGGCGGTTGCCGCCGGATCTTTGGTCGTGCTTGCGCTCGACCCGTCACCCGCTCCGCCAAAGGCGAAGTAGGCAACCATCGTAACGACAAAGATGCCCGTGAGCACCCCTGCCAGTTTCTTGTGTTTCTCCATTATGTTCACCTCCTAGGTGATCGAGAGCAATGGAGTGCTCGGGAACTTCGTAGTGGATGCAGAGGTGATGAAGCCTCTTCCGCTTGGCGCGTAGCCTTGCAGGCGCACCCGGACTCTATCGGGTTAGTCCTGGTCGTCACAGAATTGTGACTTGGCCCAGATCCAAACCCAGTACCCAACCAAGAGCGGCGGTCCGACAATCAACATGAAACGGACGAATCCATTCTGTTGCCAATCGGCGTCGCCAGCTGCCCATCCGAGGATGGTCTCGTAGTTACGGCTCATGATGACGAGCATCATAACCGCAGCCAGCAAGGCCAGCCCAATCACCCAAGGGCAACCCAGAACCTTCTTCCACCGTGGGGTGGAGTCGGGTTGGTTGTCCGCGTTCACCACCACGACTTGCGTCGCGGGCGGCGGGGTGGGGTCGGCCGGAGCCGGTTCGGACTGCTCGACAACCACTACCTCGGGAGTAGCGGGCTCATCGGGTTCGATTGGGGTGCCGTTGAGAATGTGGTCAATCTGATTGGCCTCTTCCATCAACACCTCTTCGTCACCGTTGAGCGCTTCAAGATCGTCCTTTGCCTTCTGCTCACGCAGTCGACGGACAATCTCAGCGCGCTGAAGATCCTCTTGGATCTCGCGCTTACGCGCATCCATGAGGTCATGGTCGTCAGCGATCGCCACAGCGCGAGCTCTGACATCGGCAACTGCCGCGTCCTCGGCTTTGCGAAGGCGTTCAATGACCGAAATGGTCAAGTTACGGGTGGTCATGATTTTCTCCTTTCCCTATGCAAGGGATTTGAAACGGGTTTCACCTGGACTGCGATTGCAGACCAAGTGGCCAGAGCCAGTATCCCCTGCGGGACTGGATAACACGCTGCC
>CAYWFI010000008.1:0-20198 GCA_964458165.1 uncultured Candidatus Saccharibacteria bacterium | reverse complement strand
GCAATGGTAGCGAACAACAGCACGGCGGAGCCTATACGCACGCGAGTCGTCCAATCGGATACGTTGGCGTCACTCGAGCCTAACTCTATGCGCTTGACCTCTTCGTCGTTACTGCTGGCATCGCGATAGTGCCGACCAAAAAAACCATAGCCACTTACTTTGCTTGTGTACTTCGTCTTTTGCGAAAATAAATATGAACCGTTACTATCCACCATGCCGGCCCCGCTTATAAGTGATCGAGTCATCAGATATTGACCGAGATAGTCACGTAGGCCAGGAGCTAGGCGGCGCACAGTGTCCGGCTCAAAGCCAAAATTGTCGTGGCAACCCCAGGCATTACCAACGCTATCGGCCACCCGTTTGTGAATCCGAACTTGCGCTCCTTTAGCAACATAATAATCTCTCTCTGCCTCCAGCATTTGCTCGACGCCTTTCTGCAGAATGAGCTCGCCTACACGCGTCGCCACGACAACTTGCTGAAGCGTGGCGCATTCTGGCGTGGCAATCTCGGCTTGCTCGACATCGGCATGTTTGTACTGGCCATCGTATAGTCTGAAGCCATTAGTCAGAAAGTCTGTTCCAGTATAAAGTTCGTCCGGTATCAGCTCTAGGACATCGTCTATGACATGCAGTCTGGTTAAGGGCTCGGACCGATCGTTTATATCAGGTGATACTTTCGGCCTGAACGTCAAATGCACACTAGTTTCTAGCTCGTTGCCCAAGACTACAGGCAGCAAAGGGTTGTGTTCCGGGCTTGGCATAAGTCTCACAATAGAGGAGGCCCGGATCAGATGCAAGCATAAGCGACTTCAGAAAGTTCGGGTAATACTTGCATACCAGAACGCTCGCCATACAAGTGGCAGAAGGGTTACAATACTACGATGAGTACTTATGACGAGGCCTTTGATGCCCTGACAAATAAACAACGTGAGGCAGTGGAACATATCCAGGGGCCACTGCTAGTTGTTGCCGGACCCGGCACTGGCAAAACACAGCTGCTCAGCATGCGCGTAGCACAGATTCTTAAAACCACCGACACCCATGCCAGCAGTATCTTGTGCCTGACATTCACCAACAAAGCCGCCGCCAATATGCGCGGCCGTCTGCAACAGTTGATCGGGTCGGACGCGCTGCAGGTTTGTGTCCGTACCTTTCATAGCCTGGCCGCAGAAATTATGGCCGAATATCCAGACTACTTTTGGAACGGTGCCAGACTAACTACCGCGCCTGACGCGGTACAGACAGACATCATCACGTCTATACTCAAGTCGCTGCCGCTTGATAATCCTCTGGCCATGCGGTTCGCCGGATCATTAACGGGCATACGTGATGTTCAGGACGGCCTTAAGCTTGTCAAAGAAGCTGGCCTGACACCAGAAAAACTGCGCGCCATGATAGAGGCCAATCTCCTATATATTGACGCTATAGAACCAGGCATAGTCCGTATATTCGGCGATAGACTTAGCCACAAGAAGCTCGCAAGCTACCACGCAGATTTAGAAAAGCTACCAGAGCAATCCATAGATGAAGCCGTCGCACCGCTTGTATCTCTTAGCACTGTGATGCGCGAAACACTAAAAGAAGCAGTGCTAGCTGATGAAGACACAAAGAAAACTACGCATGTCGGCGTTTGGAAGAAGAGGTTTCTGCAAACAGAGCAGGGAATTAAGGCAATGCACCGGCAACGTCGCGCCAATGAATGGTGGCTACATCTCGCAGATGTTTACGAGCAGTACCGTGACGAGCTACACAGGCGCGGTTGTTACGATTACGCCGACATGCTAGTAGAAGTTATCGCAGTTATCGAACAGCAGCCAAGCTTGCGCGCCGATATACAAGAGCGTTATCAATATCTCATGATAGATGAGTTTCAAGACAGTAACGCGGCCCAAATGCGCTTAGCTCATCTCATAGTTAGCAATCCAGCCAGTGAAGGCAAGCCAAACCTCATGGTAGTGGGCGACGACGACCAGTCTATCTACAAATTCAACGGGGCCGAGCTAAGCAACATGCTTGGTTTTGGCCGTACATATCCAAGCACAAAAACAATTGTTCTCGAGGATAACTTTAGATCTAACCAGCCGGTGCTGGACTTAAGCCGACAGGTCATTGAACTAGCTTCGGATCGTCTTGTCATGCGCGAATCACATCTCACTAAAAATTTACGCGCCGTCAAAGAACGTAGGATCAAGGGAAAACGCGAGCACCTCGCGTACCCGACACGTGAGCACCAGCTGTTAGCAGTTGCCGAGCGCATACAGACTGATCATAACAGCAAGCAAAACGTTGCCGTGTTAGCACGCAAAAACGAGTCACTTCGACAGATTGCGTCTGAGTTGGTTAGGGCTGGTGTGCCTATTCGCTACGAACAACAAAACAATATTCTTGAACATGAGGCAGTTCATCAACTTGTACTGCTAATAGAATCTGTTTACGCTATCCAGCGTGGTGACCAAGCCTCGTTAAACCAAACACTTAGCCAGCTGCTAGGACACCCCATGTGGGACATTGCGCCCCGTACTCTTTGGCAGCTTGCAATTGATAATCGCTATCAAGCAAAATGGCTAGATAGTTTAGCCGACCACCAGGACGAAAAATTGCAGGCTATTGCCAATTGGCTTATGTGGCTGGCAGGCCAGGCCAATAGAGTAAAGGTGCCCGTACTATTTGACTACTTAATAGGCCTCCGTTCATCCCCGGTATTTACAAGCCCTTTTCGCGAATATTACCTGGAAGTGCGCAAGCCTGACTCAGGCTACATTGAGGCGCTTTCGGCCGTCCAAAAACTTCGCTCTACCGTACAAGAATTTGTCGTATCAGGTACAGATGCTAGCCTCGCAGACTTTATTGCGTTTCTGGAGTTACACGAGCAGAACAATCTACGCATTACAGATGAGTCGGTTTTTGTCAGTAGCGATAATGCTGTCCAGCTACTAACCGTACATAAAGCCAAAGGTCTCGAGTTTGACACTGTTTTCATTATTGATGCTATCGAAAAACAGTGGCAGCCAAGCAGTCGACATCGAACTACGCCCGCTAATCTACCCCTACAACCCTATGGTGACGACACGGATGATTACGTTCGTTTAATGTATGTTGCCTTAACAAGAGCAAGATACAGCATAATTGTTACCAGTTATAAGTTTGATGGAGCAGGCGAAGAAGTTGTCGCGACACCGCTTCTTGCCAGCGCCCTGCCGCCAAAGCCAGTACCATCAGATAGCTTGCCTGATATTATTACAACCCTGGAGAGCAGCGTACGATGGCCAGAACTTGCCAGTACAGACGCCAGGCGGTTGCTGGCGCCAATATTAGATGAGTTCTCACTCAATGTAACGGGACTTATGAATTTTCTTGATATCACCAGGGGAGGGCCAGGGTTATTCGTTGAACGTAACTTATTAAGACTACCGGGCGCCAGAACTGTCTCTCTTGCGTTTGGTACGGCAATGCATAGCGCTCTAGAGTTTGCGCAGCGCCAAGTTAACAGTGGTGAGTTTGACCTCGAAAAAGTAACTCAACGATTCGAACAGGAACTTTTACGTGAGCCGATTCTACCGGAAGAACTAACCCGAGAGATACCACATGGCAGAGCCATACTAACAAAGCTTTTTGACGAACAGCTCCTGGTCCTGCCAGAAGGCGGCACGCCCGAGCAAAAGCTAGCAGGCATCGATATAGATGGAGCCGTCATTGACGGCAAGCTTGACCACATAATTACTGATGGCAATCATATTCTTATATCAGATTTTAAAACCGGTAAACCGCTTTCAAGTTTTAGTAGTAAAGCTAAAAATGCACAGATCAAGATCTGGAAACATCGTACGCAACTAATTTTTTACGCGCTGCTTGCTCAGAACCATCCGCTGTACGCGGGCAAACATATTACGGCGCAAATGCTCTATCTTGAAGCCAATCAAGCCAAAGACATCGCGCGTTTGTATGAACCCTCCGAGCAAGAAATCGACAGACTGGCAGCACTATCACGCGCGGTCTACAAAAAGATCAAAACCTACGACCTGCCGGACGTATCTGGATATTCAGCTGATATAGATGGCATTCAAAAGTTTGAGCAAGACCTGCTGGACAATAAAATATAAGACCTGCTTGCGCGACTACTAAGGTTACTGCCGTAGGTCAAAAAGTGCGCCATTCTGACCGACGACATAGCTGCCTTGGACAGAACCAAAATTACGGTCGTCCCTTGGAGTTTCCTCCACCTCCCGGCGGCACGGCTCTAGCACCACACAGGTAGCGCATACTTTTTTGGCGGTAAGGACCATTGGGTTCTTTCGCGCCTGTTCCGTACTCCTAAAGTAGGGCAGCCCGTCAAAAGGTATATCAACAGAACTGCAAGCAGCGTAAGCATGCCAGCTATCTTCATCCGGATTCATCTCAAAAACCATAGTTTGCACACCTCTTAAGCTATCCTATCTACTAGATTAGAACATATTTATCTTGAACACAAACGGCCGAGGTCGATCGCACAGTTCCCCACAAGAAAGACCCCGCAAGTTTGTGGGGTCTTTCTAATCTTTAAGGCTTAGATTCTATCCTTAGACTCTACTTCCGCTTGCGGGCAGTAGTTTTCTTCTTAGCTGCAACGGGCTTCTTTTTGACAGCAGTCGCTTTTGGCGTAATTACTTTTGCCCCGCTGGTCGTTGACACAGCACTAACACGAGCTGGCAACAGCGAGCTAACTGGCGCGAACACCAGCACATATAAATTCATACCGATAAGCGCGCCAACGATAGGACCAGCCGCGTACGCCCAGCTCCAGCTTTGGTTGGCAAGCGCAACTGCCGGGTTTAGAATAGCGTTTGAGGCTAACGAAGCCACGATAATACCGGCGAACAAACCACCGCCAATAACCGCGGCCGCTTTGCCGCTCTCGTACTTCTGAAACACAGCCGATGCCACCAAAAAGGTAAACACCAGCGCGCCGACAGCTTCGGCAACCAACAGACGCCAATCAAACTGAGCGTTAGCGATGCTGCGAATCTCTGCACCCGCGAAATAGTTAGCTAACTGCCAAGCAGCCAGACCACCAAGCATTTGCGCGACAATATACCCAGCCGCCGTCAACGACTTGATTTTACGTACTGTCCAAAGACCAATAGTCACTGCAGGGTTAAAATGCCCGCCGGATATGGGTCCAAGTGCCAGCACCAATAGACCAAGCGCTAAACCTGCGCCGATAGCTACGAAGTAGCCGATTCCAATTTGTGAACGCGATACGTTAATAACAACGGTTGCGAGTACAGCCGTACCCAAAAACTCCGCCGCCAGCACCGCGATCTTTGACCGCAATGTCATTACTGCAAACCCTCCGTTAATTTATACACCTAACAATAGAGGTTTTCACCTAAAAATGCAATGCTATTTTAACGCTGACAGACCAATGTAGCAGAGCTCAGGCACGAGTGTTACGACCTCTTCTTTTGAGGCCGGCCACTTGCAGCCGTACGGCCGAGCGGTCCATCAAGCTCTGGGCTTGTTCCAGGGATACCTGGTCTTTGGCGCCAGCTTTTAGTTTCCGCGCGCGCTCAAAAGCTTCTTTGGCTTCTTCTTCGGATATTTCTTCGGAGTTGTCGGCTTCGTCGACCAGTACGCGCAGACTATTACCTGAGACTTCAATCGCGCCGCCCGATATGGCAAAAAACTCCATCATGGAGTCCGGATGATTGGACTCACGTCGCACCGAAATAACCCCGTTCTTAGCCACGCTGATAAGCGGCATGTGCCCCGGCAGCACGCCAATATCACCCGCCATGGTCGGCAGGACGATCTCATAGACGTCTTCGCTGAACTTGACGCCGTCAAGGCTGACTAATTGGAACTGGATCATTTTCCGTTCACCGTTTTCTGTTCACCATGCGTTATCCATTTACTGTTTTCCGCAGAAAACGGATCGCGGCAAACGTAAGGTAAACGGTAAACAGTAAAAGGTAAACTTATCACTACTATTTCTCCTCTTTGACCTCGTCAATAGAGCCCTTCATGTAGAAGGCGGATTCAGGCTTGTCGTCATGCTTACCATCCAAAATTTCGCGGAAGCCGGCGATAGTGTCGCTGAGGCTGACGTACTTACCAGGTTTGCCCACGAATGTCTCGGCCACAAAGAACGGCTGGGTCAGAAAGCGCTGTATACGCCGCGCGCGCGCCACCGTCAGCTTGTCCTCATCAGACAACTCTTCCATACCAAGAATAGCGATGATGTCCTGCAGGTCCTTGTA
Source organism: uncultured Candidatus Saccharibacteria bacterium (assembly GCA_964458165.1). GTDB lineage: Bacteria > Patescibacteriota > Saccharimonadia > Saccharimonadales > JACDBH01 > CAYWFI01. The sequence continues at coordinate 13,962 of CAYWFI010000008.1, read as the reverse complement.
CCGCTGCAGGATACGCTGAACCTCGCGCGCGACCTGGTAGTGTTCCTCGCCCACGATTTCCGGGTCCAGGATAGTGGACGAACTGTCCAGCGGGTCAACAGCGGGGTACAGACCCAACTCTGTCAGAGCACGGCTCAAAACGATAGTGGAGTCCAGGTGAGCAAAGGTAGTGGCCGGGGCAGGGTCGGTCAGGTCGTCGGCTGGCACGAACACAGCCTGCACAGAGGTAATAGAGCCCTTGCGGGTAGAAGTAATGCGTTCTTGCAAAGCACCCATCTCAGTCGCGAGGTTTGGTTGGTAACCCACGGCAGAGGGCAAGCGGCCTAATAATGCCGACACCTCAGCACCAGCCTGGGTAAAGCGGAAGATGTTGTCGATAAACAGCAGCACGTCAGAACCCTTATCACGGAAACCCTCGGCAATAGTCAGGCCGGAGAGAGCCACGCGCAAACGAGCGCCGGGCGGCTCGTTCATCTGGCCAAAGACCAGGGATGTCTTGTCAATCACGCCGGATTCTTTCATCTCATGATAGAGATCGTTGCCCTCGCGGGTGCGCTCGCCCACACCGGCAAACACGCTGTAGCCGCTATGGAACTTGGCGATGTTGTTAATCAGTTCTTGAATAAGGACGGTTTTGCCCACGCCGGCACCGCCAAACAAGCCGACCTTGCCGCCCTTGGTAATCGGGCTTATTAGGTCGATTACCTTAATGCCTGTTTCCAGTATTTCTACCGCGCCAGACTGCTCTACGAACGCTGGCGGTGTGCGGTGAATAGGGGAGTGATGTTTAAATGTTCCGCCTTGGCCGTCAATTGGCTCACCCTTGACATCGAACATGCGGCCCAAAGTTTCTTCGCCTACTGGCACACTGATGGCTGCGCCAGTGTCTTTGATAGCAGTGCCACGCTCCAGTCCATCAGTAGAGCCCAGTGAAATGGCACGAACACTAGACTCAGACAAGTGTTGAGCGACCTCAAAGAGCAGTTTCTGTCCATTCAGCTCTACTTCTAACGCGTTGTAAATCGGCGGCAAATGGTCCTCGGCAAATTCGGCGTCAATTACCACGCCCACTACTTGGCTAACTGTTCCTGTGCCGGTCTTTACTTTTTTTGCTCGCAATGAGCTTGTCGAATCTGCTGTTGCCATTATTGCTCCCCTCTAGTTTCTTCATGTACGCCATTAACAAGCACACTATCATTTAATATATCAAGCCGCACAGAAGGATAGGTAGTATAAGGGACCGGATCAAAAAGATGTCCATCTTCTTGGGCACGCATTTCGTTATCAAGCCATTCTAAATAAGCAGCTTCTTTTGGTGTCCAACGCCCAAAATTACCTGGCATTATTTCATTGCCTCCGCGCCGCCGGTTATTTCGGCTAGTTCCTGGGTGATTTTACTTTGTCTGGCGGTATTGAATTCGAGCGTCAAATCATCAATGATTTCGCCAGCGTTGTCGGTGGCATTTTTCATGCTAAGCATGCGCATGGATTGCTCGCTAGCGATGGATTCCAGCATAGCCTGCCAGATTTGCACCTCTAGCAAACGCTCGGTAACGTTATCTAACACCTCTTGTACGGACGGTTCAAAGGTGACATCAGACAGGGCTTGTTCTTCGGTTTGGTCGGCGGTTTGTTCGTCATCAAATTTGGCCGGCAGGATAGCCAGATTTTGGGCGATCTGCGTGATGTTGGATTTGTGCTCGGTATAGAATAAGCGGACTTCATCGGTCTGAGCAGTGCGGTATTGTTCTACCATCGTATCCAGGACAGGGCGGATGTCATTGGCGGTCGGGTGGTCGCCAAAGTCGGCATAAGCGCCAATAATGTCAACATGTTCTACCCGGCGCAAAAACTGGGCGCCACGCTTGCCGATGACGATAATCTGGCTCTTAATACTGCTTCGGCGGTCTTCGGCCACGGCGCGGGTTAGCATTTTGATAATGTTGGCATTGTAGGCTCCAGCCAGGCCGCGGTCAGACGTAATCACCACGTACAAGCGGGATTTAACGGGACGGGTTTTGTAGAGCGGGTGCTCGCCAATTTCAGTCACAGCACTCAGGCGTGATAGCATGCTGTGCGCCGCCTGGCGATAAGCACGACCCCGGTGGGCTGACTCAACAGCCTTGCGCATTTTAGAAGCAGCAACAAGCTCCATAGCTTTGGTAATTTGCTTGGTGTTCTTGACGCTGCCGATGCGCCGCTTGAGCTGTTGAGTACTAGCCATCTGTAAGCCCTCTGTATACCCAGCTGTTTGACAGGCGAGTCACGAACTCGCCAAATACAGCATCACGCCTCTGCCGTGATCGTTCTTCGGAATCACGTTGATCCTGGTTATCGATATCTGATAAGTAAGGCTCGTAATCACGCTCTCCTCCGCTGGCAAGTAGCCCAACGAGAGCTTGCGAAACAATACGTTTTTGCTCATGACTCTCAGGAGACCCATCGTTAAGCGGGGTGACATAATTAGCCAGCATACCAGCAAGATCCGCTGAATGAGTTTCTCTTACTCTAACCATCTCTATGCGATGGTATTTCTCTATTTCAGCTCTAGCGCGCTCAGCGGCAGTCATAAAGTCCATTACTTAGTCTCTTTCTCGACCGGTTTGTAGCTTTCGGCGACGTGCTGGGCGAGTTTTAGAATCGTTTCGCGTTCTGCATCTTCGGGTTCGGCACCGCCGTCAATCTTCTCAAGCAGTTTGGCATGTTTGGCTTTGAATTCGCGTAGCAGGGCGCCCTCGGCGTTCTTGATCTTGCTGACTTCTACGGTGTCAAAGGCGCCCTCGGTGGCTGCCAGCAGCATAACGTACATCTGCCAGGTGCTGTAGGGGGTGTACTGCGGCTGCTTGAGCAACTCCGTAAGACGTTGGCCGCGCTCGATGCGTTGCTTGGTATCGGCATCCAGGTCGGTAGAGAACTGGCTAAAGCTGGCCAGTTCGCGGAACTGTGCCAGGTCGACACGCAGAGATTTGGCAACTGATTTGACGGCCTTGGTCTGGGCGTTACCGCCCACGCGGGATACGGACAAGCCAACCGATACGGCCGGGCGGATACCTTGGTGGAACAGGTTAGTTTCCATGAAAATCTGGCCGTCGGTAATCGAAATCACGTTGGTCGGGATGTACGCGCTGATGTCACCAGCTTGCGTCTCGATAATCGGCAGGGCAGTGAGCGAACCCGCGCCTAACTCGTCGCTAAGTTTGGCGGCGCGCTCCAGCAGACGACTGTGCAGATAGAACACGTCGCCCGGGTAGGCCTCGCGCCCCGGCGGGCGGCGCAGCAACAGTGACATCTGGCGGTAGGCGGCAGCGTGTTTGGACAAATCATCGTAGATTATCAGCGCGTGTTGTTTATTGTCACGGAAATATTCACCCATAGCAGCACCAGAGTAGGGTGCCAGGTATTGCAGCGAGGCAGGGTCAGCGGCGGATGTCGCCACTATGATGGTCTGTTCCATCACGCCCTCGCGTTTTAAGCGCTCTACCAAGCGGGCTATCTTGCTCATCTTTTGCCCGATGGCAACGTAGATGTTGATGACACCGGTGTTTTGGCGGTGCTGGTTAATCATGGTGTCAAGCGCTACGGCGGTCTTACCGGTTTGACGATCGCCAATAATCAGCTCGCGCTGACCGCGCCCGATAGGTACCATAGCGTCAATAGCGATGATACCGGTCATCAGCGGTTCGTGCACGCTCTTGCGTGCTAACACGCCTGGAGCGATTTTCTCCGTCGCCGAGGTCTGCTTGGCTTTTATTGCGCCTTTGCCGTCCAGCGGCTGGCCTAACGGGTCAACCACGCGGCCAACCAACTCCGGCCCCACTGGTACTTCAACAATCTTGCCGGTACGGTGGGCTTTGGCGCCGGCTTTGACTAACGTATCCTCGCCCAGCAGCACGGCGCCGATTTCTTCTGCGCCAAGGTTAAAAGCAAAGGCAGTTAAGCGAGTGCCATCTACAGCCTCTAGTTCAATCATTTCGTTATAACCGACGCTTGTTAAACCATAAATCCAGACCACGCCGTCACCGACGCGGGTCACAATGCCAGTTTCTTCAATTTCGGGGCGTTTTTTTAGCTCGGCAATTGCCGCACGAATATCAGCTGATAAATCGGCAATTGAAATTTCCATAGCCATGGGGTTATTTCCTTTCCTCTGCGACCAGACGCTTAAACAAGTTCAGTTTAGATTTGACAGATAGATCCAGGGTTTCGCGCGGCAGTTCAATACGGATACCTCCTACGACGGACGAATCTTGGCGTTGATCCAATAAGATTTTCTTAGAGCCCGGGAAGTGTTCTTTTAACATGGTCCTGATGTCATCCAACACCTGCGGGGTTAGTTCATGGGCAGTGATGGCTACAGCCTCTACGATGCCGCGCTCCAGCCGATATTGCATGACGTCACGCGTTAGAGAATTCAGATCAACAGCCTTGTGCTCGGCCGCCAGATAGCCCGCCACGGCGCCAGCCAGTTTGTCCCTATCGGTGATACGCATCGTGCGCTCGCCTATTATTTCCGCCAGTTCTTGGCGCGTAACGGTACTCATCTACGATTTTCTACCTTTTTTTATGGCCTTATCTATAAGGTCGGCGTCTTTTTTGGCATCAACCTTTTCCTCGACTACAGCTTCGGTAGCCTCGGATACCAGACCGGCGATTTCTCCCTCTAAGCGGCGGCGGGCCTGGTCGGCTTCCTCATTGATACGCGCCTCGGCGTCAGCCAGCATGATTTCGGACTTTTTGTGGGCAACTTTTTCGGCCTCACGCACGATTTCGCGGCCCTCTTTTTGGGCATCGCCAATAATAGTATCTGCATCGTGTCGAGCTTCACGAATAATTTTGGCTGTTTCTTTTTCTATCCGTTCGCGCTCTTTCTGCATTTCCAGGCCATGCTTGACACCCTCTTCTATCACTTGGTGGCGCTTGTTCAGCAGACGTACGATAGGATTAAAAGCGAATTTCTTAAGCAGCAGGAATACGAGGATAAAGGTAATCAGCTGAATCACAAAAGCACTGGGCGACAAACCCAAGGGCAGACCCTCGGTGGTGGTTTCAGCTGCAAAATACATTGGTAGCATGATTTAAATTAGTTCCTTTAATAACAGATTTACTTTGTGGGCGGAGTGACAGACATAAGTGCAGTTTGGATACAGAAGCGAGGATCGTAAACGAGCCGTATTGTGCATACGGTGAGTGCGAACCGGAGTTTTTGTGCCAAAATGTGCCATGTCTGTTGCTCCGTACTTTAGATGATGAAGAGTGACGCGAATACCAGCAACGCCATCAACTCAATAATACCGATCATGACCAATGCCTGGCCAAAAAACCGTGCGGCCTCTGGATTTCGCCCAACGGCGCCTAAGAAAGCGTTGCCGACAATACCGATACCGATAGCCGGACCAATCATGCCCAGACCCATCATCAAACCCTTACCTAGGATCTCTACGTTTCCGGTCAGTTCTGCAAAAAACATCATTATTGTTTCTCCTTGTTTACTTTAATTAATCTCATGCTTTAGCCGCTGCCTCTCTTTGTTTCGCAAGAGCTTCACGGTCTTCACGGGCATCATGTTCGGCATCAGCGTGATCGTGAGCGATAGTTACCGCCAGATATGACACCGACAACATGACAAAGATATAAGCCTGCAAGGCGCCCACGCCCAGCTCCAGCAGCACAAACGGCATAGCCGTAATCGGTGCCACCACGCTGCCTAAGTATACAAACACGGCGATGATAATCTCGCCGATGACGACGTTTAAGAACAAGCGTAGCGCCAAGCTGGCCACGCGTGTCAGCTCGGTGAATACTTCAAATAGACCAAATAAGTAGGTGGCAGGGTTCTTGAGGCTGCCGGCAAAATAATGCCGAATGTGGCGACCAAAACCAGATTCTTGGATGGCAAAGGTCTGCACTAGTATCATCGTTACCACGGCGGCTGCCAACGTACCGTTAAGATCGGCGGTAAAGGGCCGGAGCAGCGGACTGCCATTCAGGGTAATCGCTTCGCCTACGCCAGGCAAAAGCCCCAACCAGTTATTGAATAAGACGTAGAAGAAAATAGTGGCAAAATACGGCGCGTACTTGATAGCCTTTTCGCGCGAGCCCAGGGCATTGGCAATCATACTGATGATAAATTCTACTGCTATCTCTATGAACTGTATGAAGCCACGCCGCGGGCGTATGGTCATCATTTTGGCAACCGTTACCATTACAATTATGGTGATGACGGCTATGATCCATCCGTAGAATATAGAGTTGGTAATACTAACCTCGCCAATCTTGAACAATTCGCCCGGCTCTATATGAATCACCGGCCCGTCCGAGGCCTCGGCAGCGAATAATCCTAGACTGTTAATCATCAACATCCTCCGGGGCAGGTTTTTTAGCCCGTTTGTTCTTGAAAGGCTTTAGTTTAGCCTGCTGTTGATTAATGTCCTTGAACGCACGGGTAATAATAACGATAGAACCAGCCACTGCCAAAAAAAGCGCCGTCAGCGTAAATGACGGCGAAGTATCGAAATAACGGTCCACCTGCACGCCGATAAAAATTGGCACTAACACCATCAGGGCCAGTTGCCAACCCAGGCCGATTGAAGCACTAATCAATTGGCTGCGAGCATCAAAAGCTTCCAGATAATCCATAGCTGGATCATGTTCTCCACTGGTCGTGCTCTTGCGCGCGGCTTTTTTACCCATATCTTGAGACGTACTATAACAGAGGGGAGGGTGGTACACAAGATAGTTTGGCGGCTTTAGGGCCAGAAAGTGGCGCGCTTTAAGCGATTGCCAATAGAGTCATATCCCGCGCCGCCTACGCCGCTGCAGCTGGCCGGGTCCTGGTATTTGTTAACCTCTTCCGCCGTGGACGAAACTTCGCCGTACCAATCTTGCAGCTCATCGTCCGAGGCATCGCCATAGCTGACCAGCAGCCGATCAAGGTTACCGATAACGCGGTTTGTGATGTTCGACACCTTTTCGCCGTTCAGAATATATACGACCCGGTTGGCGCCATCATCCTTATGCACTTGGTTCAGCGCGGCCAGGTAGCCCGGGCCAACGTTCCAGCCGATGTTCTGGAAGAAATTACCATAAGTAACTCGCTGGTCGTGAACATGAATAACGTCACTGACGTTATCGTGCATATGCACCCGTCCCTTGGGATTGTCGGCATAATCGCTGGTGCAAGCGGCGACCTCCTCAAAGTAGGTAAATTCCTCAAAAGGTTCGCGCTCGCCATCGACATACACGGCAAAATTAGCGTGATAATGTGTCTCTGACGACTGAACCAGGAAAAACCTGAGACCAGCCAGCCATAAAAACCCGCCAACAAAACCGATAACCACAAGCAGTGTTACTTGTTTTACGGATTTTTTCATATTTTCTCCCTTATGGCTTTATTGTAGCAAAATAGTGGAGTAAACTGTGTAATATGGATCAATTCGCGCACAACGGAGTACAGCACGGTGGAGCGGCCGAGGCTGCGGCTCACTCGTTGATAGAGGTTGTATTGATAGTAATCGCGGTCAGCGCGGTAGTGGCGATATTGTTAACTGGAAGCCTGTTTTTACTAAAAAAACTCGCCGTTATAGAAATTCCTAAAGAAAGTAGCGAGGAGCAAGAATGATAACCGTTTACAGCGCCAGTTGGTGCGCGTTCTGCCATGCCGCGATGGAGTATTTAGATAAACTAGGCGTAAAGTACGAAGTCAAAGACATCGAATCGGACCGGGCAATTGCCGAAGAAGTCGTTGAAAAATCCGGTCAGATGGGTATACCAGTAATTGATATCAAGGGTGATATTATCGTGGGTTTTGACCGGCCAAAGATAGACGACGCCCTCAAAACTCACAACCTTATACAGAAGTGAGATTTCTCACAGACAGGGGTGTGTATCTGGTGTACGCTTGAGGCATGAGCGAGGCGTACGACTATTTGAACAATAAAGGGTACGACAGTAAGACTCCCTCTTTTGAGTTGCACGAGGGTAATAGCACGGCGGAACGGTTCGCGGCCGCCAGCCAATTACTCAGGGCAAAGGCACCTGACTTTTACGGTATGAGAACTCTGTCCTCTACGCCCAGCGCACGGTTTCGGATTTACAGGAAGGTCCTGGAGGTAACGCCTGACCTAGACCCGGTCTATCAAAGATGGCTTGCCAATTTTGATGCCAAAAGAACGCCCAGCGCCGCCCGCGCGCTGCTACATGGTGGTATCATCCTGTCGCTGACTGACAAAAAGCAGAGCGAAGCTATAACAGCTGAGGTACCTCTTATAAAATTATTACGCATACCAGTAGTACGCAATCAGCTTTCCGGCAGGCTGGCGGAACAAGGGGATCCGGCTATGTATTTTATCAACACGCTTGAGTCTTGGAGGCTCGAGCAGACGACACAGCCAAGCGATTATGAGATGACATCAGCCGGCCAGAGCTTCGAGCAATTCCTGGCTAGCGTCCACGGCGAAAATCTCAGTTCGTTCGCGCAAGCCATCGCCCAAGAGCAATATCCAAGCCTCGACACGGATAGCCGTACTGCGCTAGCATAAGGCGTAGTTATGGCGTTTGAGGATTACAAAACCAAGGAGTCGGTTGTGGTGGTGTACACCGGCGAGGGCAAGGGCAAGACATCGGCCGGCGTCGGCCTGCTGGCCCGTGCTTTGGGCGCGGGCTGGCGCGTGGCATTTGTTCAATTCGTGAAGTCCTGGCAAGTCAGCGAGCATGATTTTATTGAAAAAATAGCGCCTCTGTACGGCGATAAATTGTTGTTTCATAAAGGCGGCAAGGGCTTTTACAACGCCGGCGTTTTGTCAGAAAAGGATGTGAGCGAGGCCGAGCATCAGCTGGCCGCGACAGAAACTTACAAGACGGCGCTCAAAGCCGTTAAGAACGGCAAATATAACTTAGTTATCTGCGACGAAATAAACAACGCCGTCCACGACGGCCTACTGAGCAAAAAACAGCTGCGGGAGCTGATAGAAAAACGCCATAGCAAAACCAGTCTCTGCCTCACCGGGCGGAATTTCCCAGAAGATTTGTTAGATAAAGTAGATATCGCCACCCATATGACCAAAATGAAACACCATTTTGACGATAAGTTCCTTGCTAATAAAGGTATTGATTTCTAGAACACGGCTTGCTAAGTAAGCGCTCAGTTACTTAGAATAGGCACCATATGAAAGCTACTTGCGCCTGATGCATCTTGCTGAAGCTGCTCAGGCATTAAGCTTGAATCTAGACATCCAGTGGTGGCACTGGGCGCTGTTGTTCGGCTGGTTCTTATCGCTAATCCTGGTTGACGTGCTGGTACTGCACCGCGAACCCAAAACCCCCGGGCTGAAGAGCGCGCTATGGCAAAGCGCCGCCTGGGTTGTTTTGGGCGTGGGCTTAGGAATCGTTATCTGGCATACATTTGGCAACGAGGCCGGCAGCCAGTACTTTAGCGGCTATCTGGTTGAAAAATCGCTGTCTATTGATAATGTCTTTGTCTGGGCGCTTATTCTGACATACCTGCGTATCCCCAAAAAATACCAACACCGCGTGTTGTTCTGGGGCGTGATCGGCGCCATCGTACTGCGCACTATATTCGTCTTTGCCGGTATTGCCGCGATTGAGCGGTTCGAGCCAATTCTGCTGCTGTTTGGCGGTATCCTACTGTGGAGCGGTATCAAAATACTGCGCACCAGGCGCGAGCACGAATACGACCCGCACGGTAGCAAGTTCCTGCGTGTCATACGATTATTCATACCGGTCAGCCATCACTTAGATGGGCAAAAGCTGTTTACACGAAAGCAAGGCAAGTTGATGGCGACAATGCTGTTCGTAGCTATTCTGATGGTGGAATTTACGGATGTGGTTTTTGCCGTCGATAGCGTGCCAGCCATCCTGGCTGTATCGCACGAACCGTTTATTATCATAGCCAGCAACGCTGCCGCCATCTTGGGCATGCGCGCGCTGTATTTCGTATTCGCCATAGTCAAAGAGCATTTTTGGCTGCTCAATTACGCGCTTGGGCTGTTGCTACTGTTCGTGGGCTTCAAGATACTGGTGATACCGGACGAGGTGTTTGGGGTGGCGTGGTTTGGTATACACATACCGACTAGTTTAAGTCTTTGCGTTATTGGCGGCTTGCTGGCAGCCGGCATTATTGGATCGCTTGCCATAAAACCGCCCAAAGGCTACGCTCAGTAATATGGCACGCAAGTTACTGACGAAGAAACAAAAAAAGCGACTCATCAGCATCAGCATCGGGCTGATATTGGCGGGCGGGCTGCTTATCGGCCAGAGGTTTGGCTGGATAGAACCAGCCGCCGACACCGCCCAAGTCTTGCAGCCAGGCCTGTATAACATCGCCAGTTTTGAGGATGGCGATACGGTTGTGGTGGATATGAACGGTGTCAACGAACGCGTACGCTTTATTGGTATCGACACGCCCGAAACACAAGATCCACGCACCTCGGTGCAGTGCTTCGGCAAGGCCGCCAGCGAGTTTACTAAATCGCTGATTGGCAACAATCCCGTCCGGCTAGAGGCCGACCCGCTCAACACCAACCGCGACCGCTACAACCGTTTACTCAGGTACGTTTACCTGCCGGACGGACGTTTGGTCAACGCCGAGATTATCCGCCAGGGCTATGGTTTTGCCTACACCCTGTTTCCGTTCAGCAAAATGGAGGAGTTCCGTGAGTACGAGCGCCAGGCCAGAGAACAAAATCTGGGGCTGTGGAGCACGTGCGAGATAAAACAAGACGGCGACAAAAAGACCACCAATCCGGCCTAAAGTCTAAGATTTACGGGTCGGTGCGTAGCATCCGCTGGGCCGCTCTGTACGCCTTGATGCTGCGATCAGCCGGCAACATAAAGACATAAGTGCCGTAGTAAAGAAAATTCGCGCCGAGCCTGCCCAACCAAGCCCGTTTCAAACCATGAGCCTGCAAAGTCTCCGGCCATAAATCCAGATTGGCACGGAAAGCTTGTTTGCTTTTACCGTAAACCCGTTTCATCTCGACACCGACTTTAATCCTTTCTATAAATGTAATCTGGCACCCAAGGCGGTGCAGATGAATCGCCAGATCCAGGTCTTCATGGATAGCTTGATTATTTGAACAAACATTTGATCTGACTTGCTGCCAGTAAGTCCGCGGTAACACCATATTGGACCCCCACAAGATAAAGTGGCCCATGATAAACCTGTTTACACGGAAGGCAATCTGGCTGAGCATCCACGAATTAAGCCACGGAAGCGAGATATTATAGAAATAACCTCCGCCGGTAAAAGCAAAATCCTGCCTGCTGCTATAGAGCTCCATAACATCCTCTACCCATGTTTCTGACAGTATGGTATCGGCATCAATCCGGCCGATTAATTGGCTTGCGGCTTCATCAAAGCCCCGGTCACGGGCATAGGAAATGCCTTGTTTGGGCTCCCGCACGACACGTACGAACGGGTATGCTGCCGCGATAGCCGCCGAATTATCAACAGAGTTGTTATCAACCACTATGACTTCGTCGGGCAAAATAGTTTGGTCGGCAATGCTATTAAGACAGTTTTTTAGGTGGTCTTGCTCGTTGTAAACTGGTATAACTATTGAGAGCGAGAGCTTACGCTTATTCATAAATTCATATAACTATAGCATGGCAAACCAAGAGAAACCTGAGAAACCGCCCAAAAACACCCTTAAACCGCCGCCCAAACACGCCGGGTTCTGGCAAGTGTTTTGGTACAAATTTTCGCTGTGGGGCGTCCGCACCAAGTTTTGGAAGCGGTTTGCTATCGGCCTGCTGGTATTCGCACTGTTAGCAGTCGGCAGTATGTACGGCATCGCCCGCTGGTACATCGATAAACACAGCGACGAGCCGCTGGTTGTCGGCGCTACCTTTATACCAGATTACGCTCGCTACCTGGAGGTCGACCCGCAGGAAACACTGGACGCGCTTATCAATGACCTCGGGGTCAAACACTTTCGGCTAGTCAGTTACTGGAAAAACCACGAACCACAAGAGGGGCAGTATAACTTCGACGAGCTGGACTGGCAATTTGACATGATCGAGCAAGCCGGCGGTACAGTGTCTTTGGCTATCGGCCTGCGCCAGCCGCGCTGGCCGGAGTGCCACGGACCGGAGTGGGCCATGATTAAGACCATGCCCGAATGGAAACAAGACCTGCTCGACTTTATGGGCCAGACTATCAGCCGCTACAAACACCGCGAGTCATTGGTATCTTACCAGCTGGAGAACGAATATTTTCTGAACGTCTTTGGCCACTGTCCGGACCACAGCCGCGAGCGATTGGTAGAAGAGTTTGATTATGTTAAAAGTATCGACCCGGTTACCCCGCTAATAGTCAGCCGCAGCAACAACGCCACGCCCAGCTGGCCGGTGGGCGAACCGCGGGCCGACATGGTAGCGGCATCTATTTATAAGCGGGTCTGGGACAAGACTATTACCAATCGCTATTTTGAGTACCCTGTACCAGCTTGGTTCTACGCTTTTCTAGCTGGCGCCACCGAGCTAACCACCGACCGCAACACCTTTATACACGAACTACAGGCCGAATCCTGGCTGCCAGAGAACCACTCTATGCGCACCACATCACTCGAGGATCTATACGAATCAATGAATCCAGATATGCTAACAGACCGCATAGAATACGCCAAAGCCACTGGCATGCGCGCCTTTGACCTATGGGGTGTGGAGTGGTGGTACCAGATGAAGACTGCGCGGAACGCGCCGGAACTGTGGGATACCGCCAAAGAAGAGATTAGGAAGATAGAACAAGAGAATCAACGTCTAGAAGAAACGAACTAGGCGCGCAGTCCCTGGCTCACGATTGCCGCCTGCAAGAAGACATCGTTAGCAAGCGCGTGCTTTTGATCGGCCAAGACAATGCTATGGAAACGTTCCGGACCGTAAGTATACTGCAAACCATCAGTTATTCCGACCAGCTGATCGTGATTAGCTAATTCGCTTTTACTACCCCAGGCAATAGTGGCTTTCATACTCGGGTTTTCGTCCAGCGCCGTTGTGGCACGCAGTTCAAAACCTTCATGACTTAAGCCTCTTGCAATCGCCAGATTCGATAAGCGAGCCAAGCCGGCGTTAAACTCAAGCATACCAAGCGATTCTTTGCGGGCAGCCTTAAACGCCGGGCCGCTCTCGGCGACATAGTCTTTCAGGGCAGCGTTCGAAGATGCGAACGCCATACCCAAGCCCAACAAGCTACGCTTAACGACGGATGCCGGTTCAATAACTACCGTCCGCGGTGTCTCAAACACGTCGTTGGCAGCGGCTTCCATTGCCAGATCAGCGCCAAAAGAGTAACCGTACTGATTAAGCGATTCGATCCGTTTGTCTTCGGCAAAGCGAAGTAGCGGCGTGACAACGGGCTTAAAGTCGCCGCCCGCGATAGCCTTGCGCTCGGCGGCGGTAAACTTAGGAGCCGCGTATGCCGGGCCGCTTGGGTTAGGAGCGGTTAGAATCCGGGTATTCGGATTAGCGGCTGCAATAGCGGCAATCTGATAAAGATTATTCGGGTCGAGCGGTTGGCCCATAGCCAAGTGAATCATCAGCGCGGCTTTTGGATCGTGCTCATGAGGCTGAATATCCAAGAAACGGGCGCGGCGGAGTTCTGTTTCGCTTGCACCACCTAAGACGTGTTGGGTTACAAAACTGCGGTAATCGTCAGTTGCGAGCTGTTGGTCCGCAACAGGGGTAACCGCATCCAAGACTTCCGTGTCAAACGCATAATATTCCTGTAATCTCTCTCTGGTAGCCGACATCTGTTAGTACTCCTTAACCTTATCCTTTCATTATCTTCCACGGGAAGACAATGCAACTCGCTCGGAGTAAAATGAGTAAACTCACTTTACTCACTCACTATCCTTTCATTATAGCACACCCTGTCAAATTTGTCAATACTATCGTAATCTCTCAATACCTTAGCAACAAAAATGCAGCGCGTCAGCGCTGCATCAA
>CAYWFI010000007.1:0-20828 GCA_964458165.1 uncultured Candidatus Saccharibacteria bacterium | reverse complement strand
ATTGGTACACCCGGCAGGATTTGAACCTACGACCTTCAGTACCGCAAACTGACGCTCTATCCAGCTGAGCTACGGGTGCGCAAACAGAGGTAATTTTATCACTTATCATGACAAAAATCTAGTGGCGGAGAGAGTGGGATTCGAACCCACGGTACGGTTGCCCGCACACACGATTTCGAGTCGTGCGCCTTCAACCAGCTCAGCCATCTCTCCAGTGAGGCTAATTATACCAGACTCTAAGGTGTTACAGCTGGATTTTGGGTGGTTGCTTGGGGCGCTTTACCGCCGGTCGATTGGCGGTACCAGCTGGTCTGGCAGCCGGCTTATTCTTGGCAACAGGTGCCGAGGTCGGCCCTGACTTGACTGCGGGTACTTCTGTCTTGGCAGAATCATCAACCGGCGGTGCCGGCTCCGAAAATATCGACGGCGACGGTTTTTTGCTGCTCTTCTTTAAAAAGGCAGCCCCGAGCAAAGCGACGATGCCCAAGATACCAAAAACAATGGCGTACCACATAAGAAAACCACTGATATCCCGTGTGATCGCATTTGCCAGGCTAACGGCAAGGTCGCGGCCGGCATCCGTCTGACTGCTTATATCTTCGGCGTAGCGGCTCAGCGCACTGGAGCCGCGGCTAGCTATCAGGTAAGTCAGGCCCAGTACGATGCCGCTTGCCAGCAACACACTGCCCGCCCGCCGTACCCCTTGGCGCTTTGTCGGGCTCAAAAATAACATGCCCGCGGCCAACACCACCGCGGCCAGAGCAAACACAAACGGTGCCAGCGTACTGAAGCGATACGCCTGTTGCAACTGCCGAAAATCAGTGTTGTCGAGTGTTGTTTCCTGTCCGTCCACGCTAACAGTCAGGTCATCGCCGGTAAACATCGTGTCCCCCAGGAAATCTTCGTTCGCCAATATGCTTGCGCGCACCTCGGCACCTGCCTGTTCGGGTGTAACCCCGGGCGGTAAGCAAGTCGCGCTAAACACATCGAATCCCGATGTGAACTGTGCCAGCTGTTCGGGCGTGCAGGCCGGTAACCCAGCGGCAGTAATACGAGCATATTCGCCGACGCCTTCGGCCACACGCTGCTTGGCACCGCCTATGTCAACACTGAACTCGGGCCTCGCGGTATCGCCCTCTAGCCAGCTATAGACACCGTCTAGTACTTTTTCGGCGTTTTCACGTAGGAATTGAGGGTTAAAAGCATCTTTGACCACTGCCTGTACAGCCGGGTCGCCGACGGGTATGTTTTGTCCTAGCTCTGCCTGGCCTTCGGCGTTTTGCAGCACGGCCTCCACCACCTTGTCATAAAATCCGCTCTCGTGTAGCCAGCCTTTGACAGTGCTACGATCCTGCAATGTCGCGACCGATGTATGCGACCAAGCTATCCCCAGCAGTGATATCCCCAAAATCGCCGCGCATACCGCTAGCCCAATCCGCCTCAAAATATTCATCCCGTTAGACTCCACTTGACTGCCTTGAATCTATTAACAATTGAATAGCTCATCCCGTTTTCAGCCGTGTCACAAGTTATGCCAGTCTTTTGGAGTCTAACGGGATTCATGTGTACTTAGTATACCTTGCTACAATGAATCATATGCAAGATTCGATTTTTACCAAAATCATCAAAGGCGAAATCCCCTGCCACAAAGTGTACGAGGATGATAAAACCATTGCCTTCCTGACAATTGACCCATTCACCGAGGGCCATACGCTTGTCGTATCCAAACTTCAGGTAGACGACTTCGAGGAACTGCCGGACGAGGATTACCAGGCACTGTTCGCCACAGTCAAAAAGGTTGCCCGGCGTATCAAGCAGGTTTACGGCGTACGCAAGGCCATCACCACCATCATGGGGTATGAAGTCCCGCACGCGCACGTACACCTGATGCCATTCGCGTCGGAAGCCGATTTTTATTCTGCCCTCGAACGCAGGGCTGATATTCCGGCCGAACCGGATCATACTAAACTAGCCGGAATAGCAGAAAAACTGAAGTTCTAGAAAGGAATCAACATGGGCAACGGACTTATAGCGTTCTTGGTAGCAGTCAGCGCCAGCGCCTGGATCTACAGCAAAATGATGCGTTCTACCGGTGGTATCACGCAGAATGCTATCATTGTGGCCGCCATTGGCGGCGTGTTCATATTTGTGATCGTCCTGGTTGTCGCCAACATGGTTAGCTAGCCGTTTAGTACTTTTCAGGTTGGCAAGCCGTCCGCAAACTAGTATTATACGGTGCATATGGATGAGCAGAGTTTGGGTAGGCATCTGCAGACTGCCCGCGTGGCAGCCGGGCTAACGCAACAGGAATTATGCCAGCGGGCGAGCATTTCTTATTCGACATTGGCCAAGATCGAGCGAGGCGCTATCAAATCGCCATCGGTTTTTACCATCCAGCGCCTGGCCGAAGTACTAGATATCAGCCTGGACACGCTGATGGGCAATGCCACCGGCAAAACGCCGGAGGTTAAGCAAAAACAGCGCAGCCGCAGCGGCATCACCTTTGTTTATTTCGATATCAATGGCTGTCTGGTGCGGTTTTTCCACCAGGCATTCTCGCAGCTGGCCACCGATAGCGGTGTTTCGGCCGACGTCATAGAAACCACTTTCTGGCACCACAACGACGCTGTCTGCCGCGGCGAACTTTCCTTGGACGAATTCAACCGCTATATGGCTGAGACCTGCAAAATAATGGTGGACTGGAAGCAATACTACATGCGAGCCGTCGAGGCCATTCCTCAGATGCACGAGCTCGTCCACTGGGCCGCCGAAAACTATAAGGTAGGGCTTCTCAGTAACATTATGCCGGGCTTTATTCCTGAAATGATTGCCTCCGGACTGATACCAGACATCCCTTACGACGCTATCATTGATTCATCAGAAGTTGGCGCCATCAAGCCCGAACAGCGCATATTCGAGATAGCCCAAGAACGCGCTGGCGTAGATTCAGAAGAAATCCTGCTGATAGACGACTCCCGCCCCAATGTCATGGCCGCCGGCCAGATGGGCTGGAAAGTCATGTGGTTCGACAGTTATCGCGACGACGAATCAATTGCCCGTGTCCGCTCCAGCCTGGAACCAGCCACAGACGAACCGCAGCAACCCGCCCCTGCCCCAAATCCGCAGGAAGTGGCATTATAGCTCTTTCGAAGCTTCAGAGAACGAACTTAACTCGGTATTTATCTGGCTTAGGCGCTGCTGCGAGTCTTTGAGCTGCTGCTTGGTTTCGTTCACCAGCTTGTCGGGGGCGTTTTTTACGTAGGATTCGTTGCCTAAACGAGCTTTTAGCCGTTCAACGGATAACGCTTCGGCGGTTTGCTGCTCTTCGAGCCTAGTGATATAGCGGCCGGCAGTCTCTTGATCGACATCTAACCAGCAGTTTTCGCTTGTTTGAGTTAAACGCAGACCGCGCCCTGCTTTGACCTCTGATACGCCCTCGAGCCGGCCCAACTGCTTAATAAGTTTGCCGTGTTCTCCAAGCAATTCTGAGCCCGTGTAGTACAGAGTGGGTTTGGATAGCCCCAAATTACGCGTCATACCCCTAACCTCGCTCACAAGGCTTCGTACGGCCTCAAAAGTGGACGATTGAGCGCTACCACCCGCCTTTACAACCGGCCAAGTGCTGGATATGAGCAAGGAATCCTTTTCCCACTTCAAAGTCTGCCAGATAGTTTCGGTCACGAATGGAGCGAACGGATGCGCTAGTTTGAGTAGTGTCTCTAGTCCATGCGCTAAGACCGCGTGGTTGGGGTGCGATTTGCTGGCTTCGATATACCAGTCGGCAAAATCATCCCAGACAGTGTGATACAGCGTGTCATAGGCCTCTGAGAAGCGATAATTTTCTAAATCAGCAGCAATCTTCTCTGTTGAATGTTGTAGCTTAGACAACATCCAATGATCGGCGGCGGTCTCAGGCGTAGGTTTGTGCCGCCGGTCGAAGTTGTCGCCAATAATCCCCTCCACAAACCGCGCTACATTCCACAGCTTGTTGCAGAAGTTGCGGGCGGCGTCTACCTTGCCCGGGGCGTAGGCGCTGCTGTAACCCGCGCTACGACCGGCCAGCATGCCCATGCGCAGCGCGTCCGACCCGTGACTCGCTAGAATCTCCTTGGGGTCAATGACGTTACCCAAGGACTTGCTCATTTTGCGGCCGTCCTCGGCCCGTACCATGCCGTGCAGATAGACATCGCGGAACGGCACCTTACCGGTAATATACAGCCCCAATACAATCATCCGGGCCACCCACTGATACAGGATGTCAATGCCGGTTTCCATCAGCGTATTCGGGTAATATTGCTGAAAATCCGGGCTATCAGGGTAGCCCAGCGTCACGAACGGCCACTGGCCGCTGGAAAACCAGGTGTCAAACACATCGGGGTCGCGGCGATAGGTTTTGCCGTTTACCTCTATTGTTTCAGAGGCGACACGCTCGTCAAATACCCAATCATCGCTGTCTTCGACGTTCTGAAACGCTGGAATCGGTATGCCCCACGCAATCTGGCGACTAATATTCCAGTCTTTAACGTTTTCCAGGTACGCAACAACCTGGTCACACTTGGCGCCTGGGTAGAACTTGATTTTATCGTCTTTGAGCGCTCTGATGGCAGGCTCAGCCAGCTTCTTCATATCGATAAACCATTGATCCATCAGCATCGGCTCGATGACAGTGCCGCATTTGTAGCACTTCCCTACCCTGTTGCGGTAATTCTCGTCGACTTTTTCTAACAACCCCTTTTCTTTCAGTGCTTCGGCCACGGCCTTGCGTGCCTCAAGCACCGGCATCCCGGCAAACCGCCCTGCCCGATGGTTCATGGTGCCGTCGTGGTTAATGACGCGGATTGCCGGTAAGGAATGTCGCTGGCCTACTTCCCAGTCGTTAAAATCATGGGCCGGCGTGATCTTTACGACTCCTGTCCCGAACTCCCTATCCACGTATTCGTCAGCCACGACGCGGATTTCAAACGGACCATTGACGCCCTCTACGCTCAAAACTTTACCGACGTATTCCTTGTAGCGCTCGTCGTCGGGATGAACGGCCACGGCGGTGTCACCGAATTTGGTCTCTGGCCGGGTGGTGGCCAGCGTGAACGGCCCGTACTTGAGGTAATACAGCGGGCTGACCTGTTCCTCATACTCAACCTCGATATCGGCAAAGCTGGTGCGATGATGCGTACAGTAATTAACTAACCGTTCACCTCTGTAAATCAGCTTGTCGTTCCACATCTTTTTGAAGGTCGCGTAGGCGGTGTTGACTACTTTTTCGTCCAGAGTAAAAGTAAACCGGCTCCAATCGCAGCTGCTGCCAAGAGTGCGGAAAATATCATAAAACCCTTGCTTGTTGTCTTGCACGAAGTCATAAATACCGCTGTATAGTTCTTCACGACTTAAGTCAAAGCGGCTTTTACCCATGCGGGCCAGATGCTTTTCGTATACCACTTGCGTCTCAAACCCGGCGTGGTCGGCCCCCGGTATCCAGGCGACATTTTTACCTTGCAACCGGTGATAACGGACAATCGTATCCTGGATACTAAACATCAACGCGTGACCAATGTGCAGATTGGCATTAGCGTTGGGCGGCGGCATTACCATAGAGAAGACTTCCCCACCCTCTTTTTTACCCCGCGAAACAGGTTTCGCGGGGGCCCCGGTTTTGGGCGCGAAGGCCCCGCTGCGTTCCCACAGCTCGTAGATCATCGCCTCGTACTGGCTTGGTTCGTACACCTTTGATAACTTCATTACGGTAATTATAACACCTTGAATGTTCATTTTCTAATCTGTTATTGCACATGAAAAAAGACCCATAAAAATACAGGTCTTTTCACACGAAAAGATTATTCACAACCTCTTCTACTGCTTTTTGTGGATAGGTACGACCCGGTTCTAGCGGGTAAGCAGTTGTTTGTTTTCCACCCCAGCATACGCCGCCCGAAAAGCATATGCAATATTGACAAAGTGCCTGAGTTTTGCTATAATTAGCGCCAATGGATAAACTCAAAAACGCTCCATTCAATCAAGCAGAAGTTACCGAAATCAAAAGCAGCTTGCATAAGATTGGCAACAAGATAGTGCATACAACTGCCGAGTTTGGTTATCGTGACCCAGATGATATGTCGATGAAGTACGATAATTCAACAAGAACACATCTGGAAGGGCTTAAGCGCGCTCGAGAACTGTTTGCCGAACTTACAGATGTATACGGGGTGTCTCATGCTGGATTCGCGCCAGTAGTGGGTACTCATGATGATGGCAATACGGTAGGTTTTGTGGCATCAAGCTTTGTAGAAGGGGAGAGCTGTGTTGATCCAGGGGTTGGCAAAATCCCTGACCACCAAAAACCAGCCGCGAAAAAGCTGCTAGATAAACTAACGGTCTACGCGACTGACAAGCACCAAAAAGACGAAGAAGCGTTGACCGACATATTCAAGCTTGAACAGTACAAATATGTGCCAGACAAGGACGAAATGATTCTAGTTGACACAGATCCACTCTATAACGGTGAGTGGGGCGGAATTATCGCGAATCGTGATTTACCACCGATTGCCAGACAAGTACTAGACAGGGAAGAGCTGAATGATTGGTATCAGCGCATCACTTCAATAGATAATTCACGCGAACTCGTACAGTTCGGGCACGAATTTTAATTTACATCGACAGATTAGGTTGAATTTCGAGAGAGTAGGGGTCGGCGGTGGGCTGGCCTAGCTTTAATTTGAAAGCGCCGAGGGTGGCTATCATCGCGCCGTTGTCGGTGCAGAGTTTGGGGTCTTGATAATGTATCTTTATTGGCAAACGCCCTTCCAGCTGACGGCGCAGCTCCGAGCTGGCAGCCACGCCGCCGGCTATCACCACCGAGGCAGGGGAGAACTCTTCATACGCTGCAATGGTCTTATCTACCACCGTTTCTATGGCCACGCGTTGGAATACGGCGGCAATGTCGGCCTTTTGAGCCTCTGAGAGGGCCCCAGACAGGTTTTTGCTAGGGAACGTGAAGTCTTGACCTATCATCTCCTGCGCGCGCCTTAAAACAGCCGTTTTTAAGCCCGAGAAGCTGAAGTCGTATGAGATCTTAGATCTTAGATCTGAGTTCTTAGAGTCGCCGGACTGGTCGTCTTTTCTAAGATCTAAGAACTGCCGTCTAAGATCTTGCAGCGCAGGATTTATGGAATGCATTTGTGCTTTCGGTAGTTCAAAGGCGTAGGGGTCACCAGAGGGAGCGAGCGCTCCAACAGAGGGGCCGCCGGGGTAGGGCAGACCAATCATTTTGGCGACTTTATCAAATGCCTCGCCAACCGCGTCGTCCTGGGTCCGGCCCAAGAGGCGATAATCAAAATGGTTACGGAACAGCACTAACTGGCTGTGGCCACCAGAAACGATGAGTGCCAAAATTGGGAATTTTGGAGGCTCAGCGGGCAACTGGTACGAGATCTTAGATCTTAGATCTTGGTTCTTAGAGTCCCCGGCATCCGGGTTTTTTCTAAGATCTAAGAACTGAGAACTAAGATCTGCCTTGGTGATGAAATTGGCGTAGACGTGGCCCTCTACATGATTACAAGCGTACAGCGGCTTGTCCTTGGCGATCGCCAGCGTCCGCGCCGTCATAACACCCACCAGCAGGGAACCGCCCAAGCCCGCGCCGTAGGTAACGGCGATGCCGTCCACCATATCCCAGCCTACAGGGGTAACGGCCTCATCAATCACGGGTAAGATAGACTCTATGTGGCTGCGCGCCGCAATCTCCGGCACCACACCGCCGTATTGCACATGCAAGTCCATGCTTGATGCCACTACATTAGACAGCAGCGTACAGTTCAGGTTGTCATCTATCTCTACGACCGCGACGGCCGTTTCGTCGCAACTTGTCTCAATCCCTAGTATTCGCATCCTACTAGAGTACCAGAAATTACAAGATATAAACTTGCATAAAGTACAAAAAGTATTAGAAAAGTATTGACAAAATGCTCATGCTTTGCTATAATGCAGCTATTAAAACATAAAACAAAAATATTCAGATAAGGAACCATAGTTATGAACGAACAACTCACCCTAGAAAGGCCAACAGAGCAAAGCCCAGCCGATTGGGTAGCGATAAATGGACTCGTCGACCAGCACGAGGCCGGCTTGGATTTGGCCCAGGGCGACAGCGACTACTTAAGGAGCCTGGCTAGCAGCATAGATGTCGTCAAATCCGGCGGCACTACAATACCTGGTACCGATGAATGGATTCCCGGCAAAGACAACTATTATCTTAAGATTGAGGACGAGGACGGCAACCCCACATCTAAGCCTGTTGATGCCCGGTCTGCCCGCCGGCTGCTCAACTACGCTGCTGCCCTGGCGCAGCGCGATACAGAGGCCCAAAAGGACGCCCCAGGCGAGGCCATGTCCGCTGAACCTGAACAGTCAGAACCGCAAGTCGCTGATATGACTACTGAATCCATAGACACTGAATCAGCTAAGGAGCTCGCGCTGCCCGAAGACCTGGAGCAGTACGACAAACTGCGTGCCGTTGTGGCCAAAGACGGCAGCCGCCGCATTTATGGCGTAGATGAAAACGGCAAAAACCGCCAGCTCAAGGGCGATGACGTGCTCAAGGCCTATGGTTATGACAACCTGAAAACCGAGCTAAAGCGCGAGCAAGAGGCAAACGAAGGGGGTACACCAGCCCCGGCCACCACCGAACTCTCCGCCCCTAACGCGGCCGAAGACATGGTTGTCAGTTCATACGTTAACGCCGAGGGCAAACCTCTTATTGAGGTCAACGACCTCGTGGATGAGCTAGACCAATTGGCCGAAGCGGGCGATGCCGACCGGTTCGAACAGGCTGCCCAGGCGTTGTGGTATGCCGCCCGCGCTGAAGCCAGACGTACCGGTAATCCGGAGCTTATGGATACTACTAAACGTACTATCGAAGAACACCGTGCCGAACTGAGTGATACTGACGAACCGTCAGCTGATGATGACTGGGTGTGGGGATCCTTGTTCAATAGGCAAGGCACAGACGCAGCGCAACCAGTTGAGGCTACGGACCTGCCTGATATTGTCCAGCTGACAGATGATGAGCTGCATGCCATTGACGCGCTGGACGCGCAAGGCGCGGACGGAGAGCCAGCGGACGAGCAGCTGCGCGAGCGCGGCCTGAAGGCCCGGCTCAAGAACCTCAAGAACGCGATGATTCTGTTGCCAGCTAAAATTGTTAGCCGCGAGCGCCAGCGCGGCGAACCTATGAGCAAGCGCGAAAAAGCCTTGCTCAAGGTTGGAGCCGTTGCCGCGGTACTGAGCGTCGCTTACGTTGCCCACCGGTCGGGCATATTCGCGCCAGAGTCGATAGCCGACCAGAATTTGGACGGAACCGCTGACCTGCTAGGTGGCAACCTGGCTGATTCTGGCAATGACTTGAGCGTACCAGCCGAACTATTAAGCGGGCAGGGTAATTCTGGCGGTGATTTGAGCGTACCCGCGGAACTCTTAGGTGGTCATCCAGCAGAAGCCGCCCAGAACGTGCCGGAATTCGTTACCTTCAGCGTTGACAAACCATGGGCCGAGGGCGACCCGACCCTGTGGTCGTTTGTAAAATCGCAGGGTGTGCCAGAGGCCCGGGTAGCCGATCTTTTGAACGAGTGGAACGCCGACTGGTCTAACATTGGCCGCAATATGCAGGTCGGCCAACAGTACGATATCCCGATTGAACTGATAGAGAAATACAAACTGGCTGGTTAAAAACTCTGTTTTGTGAACAGAAGAGCTCCAAGTAATTGGGCTCTTTTGTTTTTCACGTACAATAGATGGCATATGAAGAAATTTATCAAGAAACTTATCCCAAGCGGGCTGTTCAGGCGGATTGAGCCGGCCGGTCACCTGCTTGAGGCGGTGCTACTGAATGTGCTGAACGGCTTTCCGGCCCGGGGGATGAATGTTATCGGCGTTACGGGTACGGATGGCAAAACCACTACGACCATGCTGATTGCGCAGATGCTGCGCGAGAGCGGGTATAAGGTGGCTGTGCTAACCACCATTTCGGTGGATTACGGCGATGGCCAGGGCGAACAGCCCAGTCCGAGCCATATGACCACCGCCAGCGCTAAGTCGCTGCTTGGCATGCTCAAGAAGATCAAGGCAGCCGGGGTGGATTGGGTAGTGCTGGAGACATCTAGCCACGCGTTGGCCCAACACCGGGTGTGGGGTGTACCGTATAGCGTCGCGGTGCTAACCAACCTCAGCCACGAGCATCTGGATTACCACGGTACGTTCCAGCGCTACCGGGATGCTAAACGCCGGCTGTTTAAGCTGGCCAGCCGTAACAAGCGGGGTTTGCGAGCAGGTATTATCAACGCCGATGACCCATCGGCCGAATATTTTGTAGGCGATACGGCCCGGCCGCTGACCTATGGGCTGAAAGCCGGCGATCTGCAAGCCAAAAACATCAAATTGCATAGTGGCGGCAGCCGATACGTCGTGCGGGTACTAGAGGAGGGCAGGGAGAAACCTGTGGAATACCGCATAGAATGCAAGATTCCGGGGCGGTTCAACGTCTATAACTCGCTGGCAGCCGTAGGGGTTGGTTTGGTGGCGGGCCTCAGCAAAGACCAGATAGAAAAGGGTATCGCAGCCTTACGTGGCGTGCCTGGGCGAATGCACCGGCTGGAGATTGATAAACCGTTTGATGTCTACATTGACTACGCGGTGACGCCAGCGGCGCTCGAGAGCGTGCTAAAAGCCGCGCGCGAGACCGCGACCGGCAAGGTACGGCTGGTATTCGGCGCCACCGGCGACCGTGATAAGCTGAAGCGCCCTGTTATGGGCAAAATCGCTGCTGAGTTGGCCGATGCCGTGTATCTGACCGACGACGAAACGCATACCGAGGACGCTGCCAGTATCCGCAGGGCGGTGTTTGGCGGGATAGAAGAGGCTGGCGGGGCAGGCAAGGCCCGGGTGTTTGACGACCGCGGCGATGCTATTGCCGCGGCACTTGAAGAAGCAAAGAAAGGCGACGCCGTTCTGATAACCGGTCTGGGGCACCAGATCACCCGCAACATGGGCGGGGTCGATGAACCCTGGAGCGACAGCGACAAGGTAATAGAACTACTTTCTGACTAAGTAAGCTGAACCACCCGCACTTTGTACCGAACAGGGCGCTTTACAGGGGCGCGGGGCGCCGCCTGTGGCGCTTGCCCACCCTGTTCTTGTACAAAGTGCGGGTGGTTCAGCTAAATAATATTGACAAATAACAAAGCTTATGCTAATATGTAAGATGTTAGCGTAAATAAATTAAATATGCACGAAAATATACCAACCACCAGCACCGATAACCCTGAAATGACCCTCGGCGATAGGGTTAGAGTAGCATTGGGCGAGCTTGAATATAATATTTCGGCTATTCAAACACCAGAAGACGTAGAAATGCATGCTTACGATATTATGGACGGTTTGCCCGAGGCGCAAACAAATGCCGACGAGATAGCCAAAATCAGAAAAAACGGCGGCGATGATAAAGAGGCAGTGGAGCGTCAAGCCGCTTTGTTTGACGGTATAAAGCAGGAAATAGCGCTTATTAGCGGTGTCGAACTCGAGGAAGATAGAGTAAAGCGCGAAAATATCGACTATCGCCAGCGCGCCCAGGCTTTGTTTGGCAGCATTAAAGACGTTGATGACAGGAATATACTGTTGAATACTGGTTTCCTGAAGCAAAGCGAGCAGGGCGAAGCAACATTTCAGTTCCCGGAGGGAATTTTTCCGCCCCATATTATAGAAAAGTGGGATCACTACCTTGATATCGTCAAGCGGCACGTAACGGTTATAAGCAGGCGTCAACTTGGTCTTGATAACGACATTGCCGGTATTGCTCAGTTAGACGCGATACGGACGAGTGCTCACAACAACTTAGCGTTAGCCGTGCAGGAATATATGCAAATACCGGATTGGGATTTAGAGAAATGTCGTAATTTCGTTATAAAAATGCGTGATGCCGCTATCCCTAACATCGAGACCGCCGAAGAGAATGTGACGGCTAACGCGGTTCGCCGTTTGGTTGCTGAACTGGAAGATTTGCGACAATAACTTGTATCGAAGAGTTGAGGGTAGGGCTTGGTTCTTGGACGGTTTGTCGGTGGTTTCGTAGACTGATGCCTACAAAAATAAACAAACTGGAGCGTGAGAGCTCTAAAAAAACCAAGCCCTGGTCGCCCTGAGAGGAAAGTTTTCAGTCCGAAGACCTTCTTGCTTTCCCCTCAGGGCTATTCGCGGGTCACCTCAGGCCAGCGCCTGGGGTAGTGGTTCCCGTGAAATCATGTCAGGAGAGTGTCAGCCGTCGGCGTACCCATATCGGGTAGCAACCAAGCCGGTGCCGGTTTCTGAGTTTTCAGCCAGCGCTTGCGCGATACGCGCGTCGTAACTGCCGCCAGCTCCGGCGAGGAGCTGCTTGAGATCCTTGAGGACCTCCTGGTCGATGATGTCTTCATCATCACCTGCTGCGTACTCAACGCACCTCTCGTCAATCATCTGCATCAGAATACCAACGACCTTCTTGGCGCGCTTTTCGGTATTCACCTTGGCATTGAGCTCGATGACGACGAAACCCTCACCGGTTTCGATATCGATGATCTCAACGATGCCCTTGTCACCGTTTGTGAGTTCGTTCAACCACTCGTGGCCGAACGGTGAGTCGACCTTGGCGTCCGTCCAAAGACGTACGAAACCGCTCTCTATTGCATCCAGTCTGATCAACTCGATGTTGAAATTGCCGATGTAAGTCTTGTGCATGCGCACTCTCCGTTTGTGAATGTTCGTCCCGGGATTGGGAAGAATGGGCAAATCATACACCTGTGGGTGTTAAAATGCAAGAATATAATTGCCTAAAATACGAAAATGTACTAGAATAATCACAAATCAAGAGATACTTATGACATTTGAGAGCGATCAACAACTATTCGGGGAGCTGGAAGGCAAAGAGGCACGTTTGCGCGTTAAGGCGTTGAAGCGTGCCACATTTGAATTCCGCAAAGCCAAACAGCGCGAAGGACATCTGCAAGGCGTTGCAACAGAGGCACCAGAACCAACCACAGCGTTTAGAATGGTAAACAAGGCGAGCTTGCGCCAGGGTGCTGGCGCGGCAGATCAGCAGAACTTGTTTGTTTATGTGCCTCAGGGCAGCACGGGCGAGGTTTTTGTTGATCGTTTTTGGACTAAGTTTGTGCTTGAATCTGGCAGAACGGGTATGTTCAGCGTTAATCAAGATTGGGCTGGCGTGTACAACCCGCAAGAACAGGATGAAGAAAATATAGAAGATTATGCCAAAAAAATCGGCGACGAGTCGGGTGAAATTTCGGCCGAGGCGATTGTACTCGGCGGAATACGGCATCACCACGAGGCAATCAGGGGGCTCGAAGCCATCATCAAAGCCATGAGGGACGATTTTGTTCATGTCCCCTATGATTACTAAGTTTTTCGCTATCAACAGGGAGATGTTAGTTAGCTCTTAGGTTACAATAGAACCACACTAACCGGAGGGTCCTAGAGTGTCTGTTGAGGCGATTTTTAAAGCTTATGATGTGCGGGGCAGGGTAGGCAGCGAGTTGACTGAAGACGTTGCCCGGCGGATTGGCAAGGCGTTCGGGCATTGGCTGCCCGGGGAAGGCGCGGTGGCTATCGGCCATGACATGCGGCCGGACAGCGCGGCGCTGGCTAGCGCTTTGATAGAGGGCCTGGTGGCTCAGGGACGGGATGTGATTGATATCGGCCAGGTGACAAGCGACATGATTTATTTTGCCACTGGTAGTCTGAAACTGGCCGGCGGAGCCATGATTACCGCTAGCCATAACCCGGGCGAATACAATGGCATCAAATTCTGCCGCGAAGAGGCTAAACCGATTGGCGAGGAATCCGGATTGTACGAGATCCGCGACCTGGTAGTGGCGGGCGATGTCGCGCCCTCTGCCGAGGTTGGCAAGGTTACGCGGCAGGATGTGACTGAGGGCTGGATCGCGCACGTGTTGTCGTTTGTCGATACGGCAAAACTGAAGCCGCTCAAAATCGCGGTCGATGCCGGTAACGGTATGGCGGGCAAAATATTCCCCGAGTTGGAGCCGCACGTACCATTCGAGGTGTCGCAGTTGTATTTTGAACTGGACGGCACGTTTCCTAACCATATTGCCAACCCTTTGGAACCAAAGAATCTGGTGGACATCCAAAAAGTAATACGGGACGAGGGCCTGGATGCCGGTATCGCTTTTGACGGCGACGGCGACCGCGCCGTACTGCTGGACGAAACCGGTGAGCCGCTAACCGGCACGGTAATGACGGCGCTGCTGGCGCGTTATTTCTTAGACAAAAATCCGGGCGCGACCATACTGTACAACGCCATCTGCGGGCAGGCGGCGATTGATACTATCAACAACGCTGGCGGCCGGGCCTTACGCACCCGCGTGGGACATTCGTTTATTAAGGCCGACATGCGTACGCACGAGGCGGTTTTTGCCGGTGAGCACAGCGGGCATTATTACTTCAAAGACAATTTTATGGCCGATTCCGGCCTGATCGCGGCAGTCGTGGGGCTATATATCTTGAGCGAGAGCGGTAAAAAACTGTCCGAGCTGGCCGTGCCGTTCAGAGAGGCTTATACGCAAATAACCGAAACGAACTTTGAGGTCGCGGACAAAGAAGCGACGCTTAAAAAAGTGTCCGAGGCGTTCAAGGATAATGAACAGGATTGGCTGGACGGGTTGAGTGTACAGTTTGAGGGTGGCTGGTTCAATATCCGGCCTAGCAATACCGAGCCGCTGCTGCGCCTGAACGCGGAGGCACGTTCTCAATCGAACCTACAAGAGGTTGTAGGCAGAGTTACGGCACTTATCGAGGCCTGACAATCATTTTACTTCTAACAGTCTTGACGAAATAATTAGCACTCGGGTATTATGAGTGCTAGCAGTTGAGGGTATTTGCGAGAATTCTCAACTTCAAAAACTGTTAAAAACGGAGGAATTTATGAATGCACCAATTACTCCCTTGCGTGATTATGTAGTCTGCGTAAAGGAAGAGAAGAAAGAGCTAAAGACCAAAAGCGGCATCTTGCTCGCGCCAACGGTGTCAGACGAAGACACGACGCTTAAAGTTGTAGCCGCCGGTAAAGACGTGAAGCAGCTAAAAGTCGGCGACCGAGTCATTGCCAAAAGCTACAGCCAAACAGAGGCCAAGCTGGAATTCGGCGGCGAACAGTATCAGCTGATCCGCGAGGAAGACATACTGGCTATTGTGAAATAGCCGACTTTTTACTGTTCACGGTTTACCGTTTACGACGGGAACCGGAAAACGGTAATTGTACGGTAAAAGGTAAACAGAGAAAGGGAAACGAATCTTATGGCAAAGAAAGTATTTTATGACGAAGACGCGCGACGCAGGGTATTAGAAGGCGCGCGTATCTTGTACGAAGCGGTCAAGACAACAATGGGTCCAAAGGGCCGCAACGTGGTTATTAGCAAGTCTTACGGCGGCCCGACAGTCACGCACGACGGCGTGACCGTAGCCAAGGGCGTGGAAATCGCCGACGTTGACGATGAGACACTGGGTTACAAAGTCGGTGCCGAGCTTATTAAGCAGGCTGCTAATAAGATGAACGACGTTGCCGGCGACGGCACTACTACGGTGACAGTCCTGACCTATCACATCCTGAACGAAGCCAACAAGCTCATCGCCGCCGGCCACAACCCGATGTTGCTGCGCAAGGGGCTGGAGTCGGCCGCGCATGATGTCATTAATGCTTTGCATGGACTACGTGAAGACATCGCCGGCAAGAAGTCGCGTGTGGCCGAAGTGGCGACTATCAGCGCCGGCGACGCCGAAATCGGTAACCTGATAGCCGATGTCATTGACAAGGTCGGCAAAGACGGCGTAGTCACAGTAGAAGAGGGTCAAGGTTTGGACCTAGAGTCAGAGGTCGTAGAAGGCTTTACCTTTGACCGTGGTTTTGTCAGCGCCTACATGGTAACTGATACGACCCGCATGGAGGCCGTTTTTGATAAACCATCTATCTTGATTACCGACAAAAAGATCGGCAGCGTACAGGAACTGCTGCCGGTACTCGAAAAGCTGGCTGCTGCCGGCAAGAAAGAGCTGGTCATCATCGCCGAGGATCTGGAGGGCGAGGCCCTGGCAACGTTGGTATTGAACAAGCTTAAGGGTGTGTTTAATACCGTCGCCATTAAGGCTCCGGCTTTTGGCGACCGACGCAAGGACATCCTGAACGACATCGCCATTCTGACTGGCGGACGCTATATTGACGCCGACGAATCATTTGACGGCATTGAACTGAGTGACCTAGGCAACGCCCGTAAAGTTATTGTCACAAAAGACGAAACTACCATCATAGAGGGCACTGGCCTAGGCGCTGACGTTAAGGCTCGCGTCACCCAGATCAAAGCCCAAGAGAATACGGCTAGCAGCGAGTACGACCGCGAACAATTAGAAAAGCGGCGAGCGGCCCTGAGCGGCAAAGTCGCTGTTATCAAGGTCGGCGGTGCCACCGAGACCGAAATCGAAGAAAAGAAGTTCCGCGTTGACGACGCCGTGGCAGCCGTCAAAGCGGCCCTAGACGAGGGCATCGTAGCCGGCGGAGGCGTAACGCTCGTTAACCTAGCTAGCACTATCACTACCGCTACTAAAGACGATGCTACTGTCGCGGCGGGCAAGACCATCCTGGCTAGCGCGCTGGAGCAACCGTTCCGTATTCTATTGGCCAATGCCGGCCTGAACGCCGACGAATGGCTGCCGCAAGTCAAAAAAGGCAAGCCGGGGCAGGGCGTAGACGTTAATAATCCAGGCAAGCTGGTAGACCTTAAGGGCGCTGGCGTCGTAGATCCGGCCCGCGTGACCAAAGAAGCCGTACAGAACGCCGCCAGCATCGCGGGCACGGCCATCACTATGGGCGCGTTGGTTGCTGACGTGCCTGAGCCGAAGGGCTCAGCAGCGCCAGACATGAGCGGCATGGGTGGTATGGGCGGAATGATGTAGGACACTTGAGAGGGGAATATCCCCTCTCAACGCGCCGGGCTCGGAGTAACGGGGTCCCCGCAAAATTTATTTTGTGGGGTAAAGTCCGAGCTCGGGCTGCTCTCCCCTAGCTACATTGGAATTTGGTCTGGCGTGAAAGCGCTAGACCTTTTTATTTAGGACTTGTGTTATAGAATGAGCTAGATGGATGAACACGACCGGAGAGAACGATTCGACTTTGAGGACCCGATGGACGAGGCGGAAATTGACCGCCCAGTGGGTATTGGCAGGGTTATGTTAGAAATTAGCGAGTCGACCGCGGCCATTGCTGATACGCACAGCCGGCACCATGATCTATTCGACCAAATCGATAGTCTACTTGACCGCATAGAGACGAACCAACTCGGACTACCAAAAGAGCGTTAATTTTTAATGATGTTGTTGCAAAGCAAGCCAAAATATCGTACAATGATTTAAAAGGGAGAGATCCATGGCTTTGTTCAAGCGCAAGAAACCTACAAATGTTCTACCCGAGGTAGAAGAGTACTATCAGGCCGAACGCCGCGACCGAGCGTGGTTGGCTTGGGTATTGGCTCTGGTTTCAGTGCTGGTGGTGGTTTTAATTATCATCGGTTTGTTCTGGGCCGGACGCTGGGTTTATAACCAGATTACCGATAACGACGACTCCAGTGATGTCAGTGTCGTGCAAAACGACGACCTGACAGTTGATGGCACACCTACGGATGTCACGGAGAGCCAAGACAACGGAACCGAGAGTGATAGTGATGACAGCCAGACCGATACCAGCCAAGGCACGGTGGACGCCCCAGCACAGACAACCACCCCAAGTACTGGCGGACAAACAACGCCAACCGCGACACCCACAACCGGTGACTCAGAACTGCCAGACACTGGTGCTGGCAGCCTGGCAGGTGTGTTTATAGGCGTAACAACCCTTGCCGGTGGCATCCACTACACCGTCAGCCGCAGACGACAGGGTAGCAACTAGCTAACAAGTATCCTGAGAACCCTCTGGTTCCTGATTTCTAGTTACTCTTTTGCGTGAAGTAATTTATCTCGTTAACAATATCCAGTAGGGCCTGAGCACGCGCTTTTTCATCCACGATGGCCTGGGCGGCCTCATGGGCCGCGGGTATGAGCGACCGGTCATCAGCGGCCTGAATCATCATCATGGTAGTTCGGAACTTTTCTTCTGGAGTTTGGTCCAAGTGGCCGACAAGCGGCGATAGCGCTGTCAGCGCCTGCTGTTTGATGGCGTCCAGATCCTGGTGATCTACCCCTGAAGCGCTTGTTACCGATACGGGAACTGGTTCGGCTGGAGTCGGCTCTACTGCTGCCTCCTCTGCGCTCTGCGGTTGGAGTTCTGGTTCGGCTAGGTCTGCTTGAGGCGTAGGCTCGGGCTCCACAATGGGCTGCTCGGGTTCAGCTGGTGATTCGGGCGCCTCAGACACGGCGTCCGGCGGCACTGACGGCTCTGAATCGGCAGTATCTTCGATGGGATAGGCAGGGGTAGGCGCATGATCAGCCTGATCAGCCGGCGGGTCGGTCATGATATAGCCATCGCCGCTCATCGGCGGAGCCGAAGCCGCGCCAAACCCAGCGGTTGGATCAGCGGCGGCGGCAGAATTGTCAACCTGCTGAGGCGTATCGTCAAGACTTGCCCCCGGGTCGTAACCATTAACAGGCGCGGCAGCCGAGTGGTCTACCACTGGTATGCTCTGATTCTTTTTGTCTCCGCCAAAAAGTCCCACCACTCACCCTTTGTTTAGAGTTACTATGCTTAACTTGATTTTACTATACCATAAGCAAGATAGAAACCAGCCGCCAAAAGGCTTATACTGATTACTAGCTACTAAACCGGAGGTTCTTAATGCTTGACGATTTAAAATACATCCACGAAAAAGACGCCCAAGACGCGCTAGGTATTGCCGAAAAGCAGTGGCAGCAGCTGGAACACACTTTTGACCTAGGGGACTGGAAGCTAGAGCCAGGCAGCGTAGCTAATGTTGTATTTGGAGGTATGGGCGGCTCCGCTCTAGCCGCGCTAATTAGCCAAAGCTGGCCAGGCTATAGTATTCCTTTTGAAATTTCCCGTGACTACACTATCCCGGCTTATGTGTCGGACAAGACTTTATTTATAGCTTCCAGCTATTCTGGCAATACGGAAGAAACTATTGCGGCAATGAGAACCGCTGGCGGCAAAGGCGCCATAGTCGTAGTTATCGCCTCGGGCGGCAAAATGCAGGAGCTCGCGCAGCAAAATAGCTATCCATTCGCCCAGATCCCGTCAGGTTTACAGCCACGTCATGCCGCATTGTACAGTCTGAAAGCTCTGGTAACGGTCTTGGAGCGCGCCGGGTTAGTGGCAGAATCGGGCGCCGAGGCCGAACTGCACAAAGCATCTGAATTCTTGCGTGACACCATTGCCGGTTGGCGAGCTGATATCAAAACAAGCGAAAACCAGGCCAAACAATTAGCGCAGGAGTTCGCCGGTAGTTCGCCGGTAGTGTACGCCGGACCCAAGCTGTATCCAGCTGCTTACAAATGGAAAATAAGCTTTAATGAAAACGCCAAAAACGTCGCTTGGGTAGCACAATTCCCTGAGTTTAATCACAATGAATTCCTTGGCTGGACGTCACACCCCATTGACAAGCCGTATAAGATCATCGAACTCAGGAGCAATCTCGAGCACGAGCGTACGCAGAAACGGTTTGACGTTACCAACAAGCTCCTCAGCGGACGGTGGCCCCAGCCGCATGCGGTAGAGGCAAGAGGTGAAACATTGCTTCAACAGCTGTTGTACACCATCGCGCTAGGCGACTTCGTTTCAATTTATCTCGCACTGCTAAACGGCCTTAACCCCACCCCAGTAGATTTGATAGAGAAGTTTAAAACTGAATTGAATAACTAACTTTACTCGTAGCGGAGGGACTCTATAGGATCCTTGCGGGCGGCTTTGACGGCCGGGATGGTGCCAAACACTATGCCGACAGCGGCCGATACGCCCACCGCCACGGCGACGGCCTGCCAGGTCACGGCCGGTTGCAGCTCGGTGGTAATCCTCAGTAAGACATTGCCGAAACCCGCCAATCCAACGCCCGCGATACCGCCAGCTACACTGAGTACGGTAGCTTCTATTAAGAACTGGCTGTAAATTTGGCGGTTTGTGGCCCCCAGACTCTTACGAACGCCAATCTCACGGGTACGTTCGGTGACGTTTACGAACATGATGTTCATGATGCCAATACCGCCCACGATCAGCGATATCGCCGCGATACCGGCTACAAACGTGGTGGCGACAGATACGGTCTGGCGGGCAATCAGCTCGGTCTCGTTGGCTTTCAGCACAGTAAAATCTTCTTGCCCGCCGTGATTGCTGAGTAATTGGTTATGCGCGGCCTGCGACAACGTTTCGGGCGTAAACTCGTCTTTCGGCTGCAGCATAAATTGGTAAATAGATGGATTTGCTCCGCTGATGGATTTGGCCGTTGCGTAGGATATGAATACCGCTTTGTTTAGATCGGTTACCGAGCTGAGCGGATTGATTTTGAAATCACCAAACACACCGCCGACTACAAAATCATGCCCACGTATTGTTATGAGCTTGCCCAAAGGGACGTTTTCTTTAAACAGCTCTTCGGCGACGCGCTTACCGATGATGGCGATGTTGCGGCCGCTGGTTTCATCAAAAAAGCCGCCGTAAACGACATCCTGCCCGATAACTGCCGGTAGTCGGCTGCTCGTGGCTATGATAGTAGCTTGGTCATAGATATTGCCCTCAAAGTTAGCGGCTTGACCGGAGATAGTAGATAGCGGCACGGTAATTTCGG
>CAYWFI010000006.1:16351-25377 GCA_964458165.1 uncultured Candidatus Saccharibacteria bacterium | reverse complement strand
GACGGACACTTTTGCCATCCAAGATGGAGCTGATCGTTTTGCCCATACTTTCATTTCTGTTTTTGGTGCTTATAAACAGCACAACCTACTTGCGTTCCGTAGATGGTACCGAGTACACATTGGCCATAGAATACATCCAGGTTAGGTTTAAGGAAGCTCTGAAATTCGCGGATCAGCAAATCAGCCCTATGATACTTACAGTTGTGTTATGGATGTTTATAGGCGTCGTTGTATATGTGTTGTTATGGTTCGCGATAAGTGGCTACAAAGCCTACAAAAACGATATGACACCGACCAAGGGCATGGTGCTGCCTCGTGGCTATCGTAGTTCCAGTGCTGTGCATGAGGCAATTGCTCGGATATGTTTGCGTGTAATCGCTGGCGTACTTTTAATATTCTGGGTTTATATGTTATTTGCCGAGATGCTGCCCTATGCTTCATCTATGCTCCTAGAGGGCATGATGAGTTTATCGCTACTCTCTGTGCTTAAAGTTGTATGGGCGGTAATTGTTTTGACGGGTTCGGTGTTTATTATATTCGTACTCGTGCGTTTCATGGTACTGCGCGAAAGGGTGTTTGGCAGTTAAAGATACTGCACTACTGCCTGTTCGTCTAACTAGCCGGAAATTAACCCTAGTCCTAAAGATACTTTATGGTGTGATGTCTCTAGAAAAGACTTTGCATGCATCCCTGTAATTTGCTATTATATACGGGTAACTCGCGTGAGGGCTTTTGCTGTGTGTGCAGCAAATATGGATCGCGAAAATTACTAAATAATTCATTTAACCCTTAAAATAACAGGAGAAAATCTACATTATGGCAGATTTTGACAGAAGCAAACCTCACGTTAACGTCGGTACCATGGGTCACGTTGACCACGGCAAGACTACTTTGACCGCGGCAATTACCGCTGTACTGGCGAAGAAGCTTCCAAGCGACGTAAACAAGCCGATTGCGTATGACCAGATCGACAACGCTCCAGAAGAGCGCGCCCGTGGTATTACCATCGCAACCTCTCACCAGGAGTACGAATCAGAAAAGCGTCATTACGCTCACGTGGACATGCCGGGTCACGCCGATTACGTTAAGAACATGATTACTGGTGCCGCTCAGATTGACGGCGCTATTTTGGTAGTTGGCGCCAACGACGGCCCATTGCCGCAAACCCGCGAGCACGTATTGTTGGCCCGCCAGGTTGGCGTACCAAAAATCGTTGTTTTCATGAACAAGATGGACCTTGCCGATCCCGACCTGATTGAATTGGTGGAAATGGATATCCGCGAACTACTTGCCAAGAACGGCTTCGACGAAGACGCTCCTATCATCAAAGGCTCCGCGACTAAAGCTCTCGAGGGTGACGCTGCCAATGAAGACGCTATCATGGAACTTGTTAAGGCTCTTGACGAGTACGTTCCTGAACCAGCCCGCGAACTAGACAAGCCATTCATGATGGCTATCGAAGACGTGTTCTCTATCAAGGGCCGAGGCACAGTTGCGACCGGTCGTATCGAGCAGGGTATCGTGAAAGTAAACGACGAAGTCGAAATCGTCGGTGTCCGCGACACGCAAAAATCAGTTGTCACTGGTATCGAGATGTTCAAGAAATCTCTTGACCAAGGCCAGGCTGGCGACAACGCTGGTATTTTGCTACGTGGTATCGAGCGCGACGACATTGAACGCGGTCAGGTTTTGGCTAAGCCGGGTTCTATCACGCCTCATACTGAATTTGAGTCAGAAGTTTATATTCTGACCAAAGAAGAGGGTGGCCGTCACACGCCATTCTTCAAGGGCTACAAGCCGCAGTTTTACTTCCGTACTACGGACGTAACCGGCGAAGTTGAGCTGCCTGCCGACAAAGAAATGGTTATGCCAGGCGACACAGTCAGTTTTAAAGTTAAGCTACTTGCTCCAATTGCCATGGAACAAGGCCTACGCTTCGCTATCCGCGAAGGCGGCCGCACTGTCGGTGCTGGTGTTGTCACCAAGATTACCAAGTAGTCAACAAACAATCGTTTATTAAAACTCCCCGAATTTTTCGGGGAGTTTTAATACTATAAACAGATATAGAGACTGGTTACAAAAGGAAAAAAATGATAAAATATGTTTATTATGAGATATCCGGAGTACCCCGCGGATTTAGATCGCCGCCAGCCCCTTACGGGACTCTTACGTTTGTTTGCTCAGCTGGAGGGCGGAGTATCAAGTGATACAAAGCGTTTGACATGGTCGCAGCATATCGCTGAGATGAGCCGTCTGCACTACAACGGAGAAAAACAGCGTTTTCGCAAACGACTCGGTGTTTTTAAATCAGTCAATGGTGTGCCTCAATTATACGGACCGTTACATGCTTCGATTAAATTTCTTAATAATCATAATGAACTTATACGGTTACAAAGGAAGCAGCACGGAATTGTAGTAGAAGAATTGCGCACCTGGGATAAAAACATAGCCAATGCCGGCGATTATGCGCGGGCATCAGGTAGAATGACCGAACTAGTGGCACTAGGGCTGCTGAATAGGTATGGGCATCCCTGGATACTCGCGGCGCCAGCTTTGCCGCACCACGAAGGTGATGCTACTAAAGTAGCGAAACATTTTGACATTGCACTGGCAATAGGTAATCAAGGAGACGACGAGGCTTATGCGCTTCAGATAAAGAAGGCTTGTTCGGGTCGGTGCGGCGAAACAGCCTATCATCATGACCAAACACATGTTTATATGCCTGCTATCCAAATTGTTTCTGGTTGTTGTGACCTAGGTATAAAAACGAACGAAGGAATGATTAACAGCACAGTGGTAGATCTTCTGGTTGCCGAGTATGACGAGCGTGCTGCGGCAGCTGATATTAAGTGGCTAGACGAGCTTACAGACAATCTTCTATTCAATATCTCCGCTGACTTACTTCCGAGGGGTACTGTACCCATGCGATTTGCACACGTATCATAAATCTGTTACAATCGCCTCTGTTAACTAATCGTTCTGAGAACTCGCGGCGGTCACTCATATCCGTACGGATATAAGCTTACGTGCTCGGACACAAAGAAATTAACTTCTTTGCTCCTGCACGCGACGCTTATCACTTCGCCCGAGGTTACAGGACATCCGTTCTTCGCTAAACCAACTTCGCCTGAAAGGCTACGATGGTCAAGAGCTACGAAGGACAGAAGGAGATAATCCAAAATGGCAGAAGCCAAAAAACCAGCTGCAAAGGCAGCCGCGCCAGCGCCTGCTGGTAAACCAGTTCAACAAGCTCAGGGTAAACAGCGCATCCGTATTCGCCTCAAGGCCTATGATCATAAAGTAATAGATCAGTCTGCCAAGCAGATTGTAGACACCGCGCTCCGTACCGGCGCCACCATTGCCGGGCCAATCCCTCTACCTACTCGCAAGAGTACGTTCACGGTAGTAAAGAGCCCCCACGTGTACAAAAAAGGCCGCGAACAGTTCGAAATGCGCGTCCACAAGCGCCTGATAGACGTATTCGAGCCAACTCCTAAGACGATTGATTCGCTGATGAATCTTAGCCTGCCAGCCGGCTGCGACGCCGAAATCAAGATGTAACTATGAGTGAAACTACTCCCGATTTTGAGCAATTAGCCCAAGGTTACGTTAACGATATAAGTCTGGCGATATGGCATGAGTGTTCCAAGGGTGTGTCATGTGGCTATACAGAGGTAAGCTTGTCCGACACCGGAACAATTGAAGAAGATGATGATCAGGCCACACAAGTCAGCTTTATTGACTTGGATTGCAATAACAACTCTTGTCCTTATGCCGATACCGGCACCTGGGGAGAGCTACGTGATAGAGTCGCCGAAATAACCATAAAAGAAACCTATGGTGAAGAAACGGAAACAAACACGGCAATCGAAGCTATAAAAGTGAACGATTACTTAGCATAAGCAGGGTAGACACTGCCGGTTACTGCATCGCAGCCAAAACTGTCGTGGCAAGTATTTGCAAACATATTCTTTATACTACCTCTGTTATACTGAATAGATGAAACCTCTATTTGGTGCCAGTTTTTCCGTACCTTACGCGGAATACTTAGGTCTGGAGCCTAAGTCGTGTCTACGGGCTGCTTTAGCTGATCTGGGTGTGAAGCGTTTGCGGCTGATGAGCTATTGGAATCAACTAGAACAAAAACGGGGTGATTATGATTTTAGCCAGCTAGATTGGCAGATCGCCATGGCCGAGAAGTACGGTGCCGAAGTCAGCCTTTGCTTAGGCTTGCGTCAGCCACGTTGGCCAGAAAGCCACTGGCCAACGTGGGCGCTTGAGCTGCCTGATATCCAATGGCAAGAGGCGCTGACGCGATTTATCGAGGCGGTTGTAACGCGCTACAAGGACCGCGAATGCATTGTTAGCTACCAGCTTGAGAATGAAGCGCTCAACCAATCGTTCGGCGAGCACGGCAATTTTGACCGTGGCCGTTTGAAGCGTGAGTTCGGACTTGTCAAAAGGCTTGACCCGCTTAGGCCGGTTATTATGAGTACTAGTAATTCCTGGGGTATTCCGTTGTTTGGGCCAAGGCCTGATTTGTACGGCTTTTCGATATATCGTTATTTGGATCGGGACGGAACCTATAAGCACTCGAAGCTATGGCCGGGCCTTTTTCGTGGGCGAGCGAATCTTATTAAACTACTACTGCGGCGCGAAACTTTTATTCATGAGCTACAGGCCGAGCCATGGGGACCGGCGGGTATGCCTGATATGTCTCTGGATGAGCAGTTTAAAAGCATTAATCCAGAACGGGTTAAAGAAGCGGTGCTGTTTGCTAAAGCTACCGGGCTCTACCCGATAGACATCTGGGGGTTAGAGTGGTGGTACTGGCTTAAGACCAAACATCGAAGAACAGAAATATGGGACTATATGCGCTCTGTCTACAAAAATTAGTAACGGCTATGCTTTTTCTTTATAAGTGTCTCTGTCATAATTGCAGTAATGGGAACCGCAGAGGCAGAGTTACGAAAAGAAGACTGGGAAATGCGTAAGCAAGCCGTCCTGGTCACCAATATTGATCCACGGTTACGTTATGAACGTGTGACATTTGGAGCAGAAGGTCCCGGTCCAACAGAGTCTGCACTGCTTGAGAAGGTAGCTAGGAGTGCGGGTCAGCTCATTATGCTCCATGACAAAGATTGTTCTGATGGATACATCGGACGCGCAAAAGAAGTTGAGTACAAAGTAGATTATGAGGTCTACCAGTATGATCAGCTCGAAGCGCTTGGCTATCACGGTGAGGCTACGGCATTTCAGACAACTGTTTCACTGGTAGTGCCAAATCTTAAGAGATTCTGGAACGTGGGTGGTGCTCACTACGTGGAAGGTGATAAGCCGTGGTATTTCTATGCCTCCAAAGAATTACATGAGGTTAGCTACCCAAACTATATTGGCTTCATAAATGTACTGCGACACGACTCTATTATTCCGTGTATTGTTGGGTACAACCGAAATGACACACCGATTTATGATTTCAACCAGGATTTCGAAACAACGACACGGCACGGTTTAGGCAACAATATTACAAATGGTATGAGTAAGCCAGTCTTGCATGTTGGTGATAAAGTGTATGATTGGTTTGAATACCATGCCGTAGATGGTAAAGAAGTTCTACAGCGATACATCGCCTGCATTGATAAAACGAGTGAGCACATTTAGCTAGGACTTTTTGTCGTTGATATGATTAAATAGTGCTAATGGCAAAAACAAACAAAAAGCAGGTCAAAGCCACAGCCAAGACCAAGTCAGTTGTCAAAACGGCAAGCCGTGCCGAGTCTATGCGCGAGCCGGACAGTGTTTATATACTCAAGCTCGTACTCTATCTAATAATTGGTTCGCAGTGGATCAGGATTACCAAGGGTACCTTGCAGATTCCGCTGCCAATTGGGTTGATTATCGGTATATTCTTCGCGCGGATGGAGCGGTTTCAGATTGACCGCAAGATTGAATACGCTATTTTGCTCTTATCTATGTTCATTGGCTTCTGGCTGCCAATTGGTATTGAATTCGTTTTGTAGAATTTACATCGTATTGACAGGGGTTAGTGTTCTGTGCTAATCTGTATTGGTATTTAAACAAATTGGAACTCGTACGCTTGGCGTATCAGACAGGTCTACAGGGGTAGAAACCGTCTGAAGCCAAGTATTTTAACGCAGTGTCCCTAAATGAAAAGGTGTCATATATCACTATGAAAGCGCTTATTACGCGAAAGGTTGGCATGACAAGCCTCATCAATGATGATGGCGTTGTTACGGCTGTTACCTTGCTTTCCGCTAGTCCCTGCGTTGTGACGCAGGTGAAGACCGCTGATACTGACGGGTATCAGGCGGTCCAGCTTGGCTTTGAAGCCGCCAAGCACCCAGGCAAGTCGTCTGTAGGCCATGTAGCCAAGGCTAAGCTCGCACCATCAAAGATTATCCGCGAAATTCGTATTGACGAAGTTTCAGAGGACATCAGCGTCGGCACAGAACTCAAGGCCGACGTTTTTAATGTGGGCGACGAAGTCCAGGTAACCGGCACCTCTAAGGGCAAGGGTTTTGCCGGTACTATCAAGCGCCACAATTTTGCTCGCGGTCGCAAGACACACGGCGGCCGAAACTATCGCCGACCCGGCTCTATTGGCTCTATGTATCCGCAAAAAATCTTTAAGGGCAAGCGCATGGCCGGACAGATGGGCGTAGACCAGGTAACTGTTAAAGGTCTCAAGATCGCGCTCGTTGACGCGGACAACAACCTGATTGCCGTGACCGGCGCCGTTCCTGGCCCACGTCGCGGCATTGTTGTTTTGAAAGGAGCTCCATCCTTTGCTAAAGCTACGGAGGGCAAGAAATAATGGCTACTCCCACTTATACCAAGACTGGTAACAAGGCAACGACTGCCGCTAAGCTTCCGAAACAAGTATTTGCCGTTGAAAACATCAACCATGACCTGTTGAAGCAAGCTTACAATGCCTATCTGGCCAATGGCCGTACCAACAACGCTCGCACACTGAAGCGCGGAGAAGTCCGCGGCGGCGGCAAAAAGCCATGGAAACAAAAGGGTACCGGCCGGGCTCGGTTCGGTAGCTCGCGCGTGCCAATCTGGCGCGGTGGCGGTATTACCTTTGGCCCGACTGGCGAAGAGAATTATTCGCATGACTTGCCCAAGAACATCAAACGCACCGCGATTCGCCAGGCTTTGACGCTCAAGTCCAAGAATATCAGTGTTATTGAAACATTTGATGTTAA
This sequence comes from uncultured Candidatus Saccharibacteria bacterium, assembly GCA_964458165.1. Taxonomy (GTDB): domain Bacteria; phylum Patescibacteriota; class Saccharimonadia; order Saccharimonadales; family JACDBH01; genus CAYWFI01. The sequence goes on along the minus strand of CAYWFI010000006.1, from coordinate 18,148 downwards.
AAGCGGCAAGACGGCTGATGCCGTAAAACTGCTTGCTAAGCTTGGTGCCACTCGCACCGTGCTAGTCGTGGTAGAAGAAAAAAGCGACGAGATCGTGCGCGCGACCCGCAACGTGCCGAATCTTAAGGTAGTACAAGCCCGTTACTTGAATGTATTTGATGTGCTGAACGCTGACACGATTATTTTGAGTAATAAATCGATTGACATTATTAATGACTGGCTTGGGACTAAAAAAGAAGTTCCTTCCGCCGCTAAAGCTAAGGAGGACAAGAAGTAATGAAAGATATTACCCTCATTCCCCGCGTTAGCGAAAAGGCTTATGGCCTGAGCCAGGCTCCTGGTATCAAGACCTATGTATTCCAGGTACCGGTTACTACCAACAAGCACGCTATTGCCCGGGCTATTTCCGCTCAGTACGAAGTAACTGTTACGGATGTGCGTACCGCGACTATCAAAGGCAAGGTTAAACAAACTTACCGCAAGGGCAGCCGTCCACAGGCGGGCAGGCGCTCTGATATCAAGAAAGCTTACGTAACGCTCAAAGACGGCGATACCCTACCGTTGTTCGTAGAAGAAGCCGCCGAAGAAGCAAAGGCCAAAGCCGCCGAAGAAAAGGCCGCTAAAAAAGCTGAAAAGAGGAACAAATAATGGCTATTAAACAGTACAAACCAACTACTCCCGGCCGGCGCGGTATGACGTCCCAGGACTTTGATGGCATTACTGCCAAAAAGCCATTGAAACAGCTAACCGTTATACGCAAGCAAAACTCTGGTCGTAACAACCAGGGACGTATCACTACCCGGCACCGCGGTGGCGGCGCTAAGCGCTTTATTCGTATCGTTAACTTTAACCTGGCACCAGGTACTGAAGCGGTAGTTGAGCACATCGAGTACGACCCAGGACGCAGCGCTCGTATTGCCCGTATCAAGGACCAGGACGGAAAGTACCACTACGTTTTGGCTACGACAGTCATGGCGCCTGGCCGGATAATCAAAAGCGGTGAAGACGCGCCAGTTGAGGCCGGTAACCGCTTGCCTATTGCTAATATCCCAGTCGGCAGCACCATAGCGGCAATCGAGCTGCAGCCGGGCCGCGGCGCACAGATTGTACGTTCCGCGGGTTCGTCTGCCCAGTTGATGGCCAAAGAGGGCGACTATGCCCAAGTGAAATTGCCAAGCGGTGAAATCCGTAAAGTTCTGGTTACCTGTATGGCAACACTTGGTGTTGTCGGCAATGTCCAGCACCAGAACATCAAGATTGGCAAGGCCGGCCGCAACCGCCGCAAGGGTTGGCGCCCAAGCGTGCGTGGTGTGGTTATGAATGCCGTAGATCACCCGCACGGTGGTGGTGACGGTGGACGTCACGGTGTTGGTGGTGGCAAGAACCACGGTGCCGCGCCTCGTACCCCATGGGGTGTCAAGACACTTGGCTACAAGACCCGCCGCCGCAAATCGACCAATAAATTTATTGTTAAGAGCCGTCACCAGGCGAAGAGGAAATAATCATGAGCAGGAGTTTGAAAAAAGGTCCATTTATTGATCCAAAGCTAGCTAAGAAAGTAGCGGCTCTTGGTTCAGACGACCGTACTATCATCAAGACCTGGGCTCGTGCATCGGCAATTCCACCAGAATTTGTAGGTCGCACAATTGCTGTTCACAACGGCCGCGTCCATGTACCAGTGTTTGTGACCGAGAACATGGTTGGTCACAAACTTGGTGAATTCAGCCCAACTCGTAAGTTCCGTAAACACGGTGGTAAGGACAAGAAATAATGGCAGTTTTTGTAAAAGCACAGGCT
>CAYWFI010000006.1:0-16341 GCA_964458165.1 uncultured Candidatus Saccharibacteria bacterium | reverse complement strand
ACATGGTTGGTCACAAACTCGGCGAATTCAGCCCTACCCGTAAATTCCGCTCTCATGGCGGCAAGCTTGCCAAGGGAGGCAAATAATCATGGCAGTTCAAGCTATCGCCAAGGGTGTCCGTATCAGCCCGCGTAAGGTTAGCGTTGTAGCCAGTCTTGTGCGTGGACGCACCGTTGCTGACGCGTTGGTTATTTTGTCACACACGCCGCGCCGCGCCGCGGTACCAGTAGCTAAGGTTATTAAGAGCGCCCAAGCTAATGCCGACCACAATCACAACTTCCGTCCTGACACCTTACAGATTGTTGAAATCAGTGTAACCCCAGGCGTACGTTACAAGCGTTTCCGTCCGGTATCTCGCGGTATGGCTCACCCCTACCAGAAGCGTACCAGCCACATCAAGGTGGTAGTAGACGGCGAGCAGCGTGCAGCTAAGAAGCCAGTTGTTAAAACCGCTGACAAGAAAGAGGAGAAATAATATGGGTCAGAAAGTTAATCCCATCAGCTATCGCCTCCAGCTCAATAAGGACTGGCGTAGCAAGTGGTTCGCGCCTAAGAAAGATTATGTGAACTACCTAACCCAGGACCTGACTGTCCGTCGTATGGTAGCTAAGAAGCTAGGCTCACGCGCGGCTATAAACAAAATTGATATTGAGCGCTCACCGAATCTGGTAACTGTAACCATCGTCACTGCCAAAGCGGGTGTGGTTATTGGCCGTGGTGGCGCTGGCGCGCAAGAACTAAAGAGCGCTATCGAGAAAATTTATAAGGTACCAGTGCGCGTAAACATAGAAGAAATCAAGAAAGCTGAACTTTACGCCAAGCTGGTAGCAGAAAACATCGCTCACCAATTGGAGCGCCGCATTGCTTTCCGCCGCGCTGTTAAATCAGCAAGTGCCGCGACTATGCGTGCCGGCGCCAAGGGCATACGCATTGAAATCGCGGGTCGTTTGAACGGCGCCGAGATGTCCCGTCGTGAGAAGTCAGTAGAAGGCTCCGTGCCATTGCACACATTGCGTGCTGATATTGATTTTGCTCAGGTCGGCGCGCGTACCGCTGCCGGTATCATTGGCATAAAGGTCTGGATCTATAAGGGCGAGGTGAGCTAATCATGTTAATGCCTAACCGAACTAAGCACCGCAAGGTGCGCAAGGGCAAAATCCGCGGCGCGGCAACCCGCGGCAACACCATTGCGTTTGGCGCGTACGCGCTGCAATCGCTTGATAACGAACGTATCACAAGCCGTCAAATCGAAGCTGCCCGTCAGGCAATGACCCGCTATATTAAGCGCGGCGGCCAGATTTGGATTCGTATCTTCCCGCACACTCCTGTCACTAAAAAGCCTCAGGACGTTAAGATGGGTAGCGGTAAAGGCAGCCCGGAATATTTCGCCGCCAAAGTCCACATGGGTACGATATTGTTCGAAATGGAAGGCGTAAGCGAAGAAGTCGCCCGCGAAGCCATGCGCCTGGCGAGCCACAAATTGCCAGTCAGAACCAAATTCCTAGTGAAAGAGGTAAAATAGTATGAAAATTACCGACATCCGTAAACAATCAACAACCGAGCTGACGAGTAGCGCTACCAGTTTGCGCGAGGAAATCGCCGAACTAAAGCGGCGCCTGCATATGGGCGAAGTTCAGAACGTCAAGGCAATCCGCGAAAAGCGTAAAGACCTGGCACGTATCTTGACAGTGCTTCAAGAACAGCTTGCAAAGGAGGCCTTGTAATGTTTTTTGCCTGCGAAAAGAGCAGCCAGAGCATGCGGATTCATTCCGCTGCCCTGCGCGATGAGAAAAACTGCAAGTTTGTCTCATTATCCATAAAGGAGAACATCTAATGGCTCGAATGCTATCCGGTGTTGTGATTTCTGACAAAGCCGACAAGACTATTGTAATCTCAGTTCACACCCGCAAAACTCATCCTATCTACAAAAAGCAATATTCCGTAACTACTAAGTTCATCGCTCACGACGAGAACAATGAAGCCAAAGAGGGCGATAAAGTTACCGTGGTAGAAACACGTCCTTTGAGCAAGCGCAAACGTTTCACACTGAATAAGATTGTTGAAACAGCCCGTATCCAACACGTAGAGCCCGAAGAAGCCAAGCGCAAGACTGTCAAGCAGACCGACAAGGTTGAAGAAGCAGACGAAGGGAGCGCGAAATGATTCAGCAAGAATCCCGCCTAATCGTGGCCGATAACAGTGGTGCTAAGGAAATACTCTGCATAAGGGTATTGGGCGGCACGCGCCGGCGCTACGCCGGTGTTGGTGATATTATTGTTGCCACCGTAAAGCAGGCCAACCCTGCCGGTACCGTCAAGAAAAAGTCCGTTGTTAGAGCGGTGGTTGTGCGTACCAAGAACGTAATTCGCCGCCCAGATGGTTCTAGTATCCGATTTGACGACAACGCCGCCGTAATCATTGGCGACGACAAGCAACCACGCGGCACACGTATCTTTGGCCCAGTCCCACGTGAACTGCGTGATCAGGGTTACAGTAAAATAATCAGCCTCGCGCCGGAGGTACTCTAGATGAGTAAGTCTGTATTTAAAATCAAGCTCAAGAAAGACGACACCGTAATTGTCCGCACTGGTAAGTACAAGGGCCAGACTGGCAAGATTACAGCTGTGCACCCTACGCTCAACGCCGTTACGGTAGAGGGCATAAACATTGTCAAAAAACATGTTAAACCCAATAAGCAGCACCCACAGGGCGATATTGTCGAGCTAACCAAGCCAATTACTGTCAGCAAAGTGGCAATCTATGAAGTCGCGTCCAAAAAACCCAGTAAGATAGCAACCAAAGTTGATACTAAGGGTGTAAAAACCCGCGTCTATAAGAAATCAGGAAAGGAGATTAAGTAATGGTAGATTCAGTCAAAAGTCCAAAAGCTAAAGAAGCTAAAGCCGTTGCTTATGCTCCGCGCCTTAAAGCTTTGTATCTGAACGAGTACGCTCCGGCGCTGATGAAAGAGCTTGAAATCAAGAATGTCAATGACGTACCAAAGCTGGAAAAGATCACCCTGAATATTGGCTTGGGACGCGCCAAAGATGACAAGAAGCTGCTTGAAGTAGCTAGCAACACACTCAAGAAAATTACCGGCCAGCAACCAGTAGAGACTGTAGCCAAACTGTCCATCGCCAGCTTTAAGCTGCGTGAAGGCAACAAGATTGGTCTTAAGGTTACATTGCGCGGTGACCGTATGTACGAATTCCTGGACCGCCTGGTTAACATCGTACTGCCGCGCCTGCGTGACTTCCATGGTGTCAAGAACACAGCCTTTGACCGCCAGGGCAACTATGCTATTGGCATCACCGAACAGTCTGTATTTCCGGAATTGACGTACGAAGAAACCACCACGCCGCATGGTTTGCAGGTAATCTTGGGTATCAAAGCCAAGGAGCCAACTCACGCCCGCGCATTGTTAGTAAAATTCGGCATGCCGTTTGAGAAGGAGAATAAATAATGGCGAAGAAATCTATTGTTAATCGTGATCTGAAACGCCAGAAGATGCACGCTAAGTACGCTGCCAAGCGCGCTGAGCTGAAGGAACTGGGCGACTACGAAGGTTTGGCTAAATTGCCACGCAACAGTAGCCCGACACGTCTAAAGAACCGTTGTTCTGAAACCGGCCGGCCGCGTGCTTATATGCGTCAATTTGGTTTAAGTCGTATTAGTTTTCGTGAGCACGCCGTTAAGGGCGAGATACCTGGCGTAACGAAAGCGAGCTGGTAAGTACTATGAGTAGAACATCAACCGACCCAATCGCGGATATGCTGACACGCATTCGTAACGCTATTGCCGTACGCAAGCATGAGGTGGCATTGCCGCACAGCAATATCAAAGAAGCCGTAGCCAAGATTTTGAAAGACAGCAATTTTGTTGACGGCGTAAAAGTAGACGGCGATAAAGCAGGCTTCAAGCAGCTACTCATCACCATAAACAGCGAAGACAGCAACGCTCGTATCACCGAAATCGCCCGTTTAAGCACACCCGGCCGTCGTATGTACAGCTCCGCGGCGGAAATCCCGACCGTTAAGCGTGGACGCGGCATTGTAATCGTATCTACATCCAAAGGCGTGATGAGCGGCGACCAAGCCAAGAAGCAAAGCCTCGGCGGCGAATTAATTTGTAAAGTGTATTAAAGGAATAATCAGATGAGTCGTATAGGAAAACTACCAATCCAGATTCCGTCCGGTGTGACAATCACTGTCGACCCTGAGCTGATTACCGTTACCGGAAGCAAAGGCACGCTAACGCAGCCGCAGCTCGAAGGCATCACGGTAAAGGTTGAGGACGGCGTATGCACCGTCACTCGGATCAATGACGAGCCAAAAAACCGCGCTAAGCACGGGCTAATGCGCTCCCTAATCAACAACATGGTGGTCGGTGTATCAACCGGCTTCAGTAAGCAGTTAGAAATCAACGGTGTTGGTTTCCGTGTTAATTTAGCCGGCAGCACACTTAAGATGGCGCTTGGCTTCTCTCATGAAGTTGAATTCGCTATACCACAGGGTGTGCAGGCTACAGTCGAACAAAACGTTATTACTATTAGTGGTTTTGACAAACAGCAGGTCGGCCAAGTAGCTGCTGATATTCGCAAGCTTAAAAAACCAGAGCCTTACAAGGGCAAGGGTATTAAATATGTCGGCGAACGCATTTTGCGTAAGTCAGGCAAGTCCGGTAAGGAGAAATAAAGTGAATAGCCTTAAAAAGAAACTGGATAACCTCAAACTCCGCAAAAAGCGTATCCGCTCGACAGTCAGCGGCACTACCGAACGTCCTCGCCTGAGCGTGTCTATATCTAATTCTAATGTTAGCGCGCAGATTATTGACGATACCACGCACAAGACTCTGGTAGCCGCTACGACGGTCGGCCAGAAGTCTACGGGCGAAACTATGACCGCCAAGGCCGAATGGGTTGGCAACGAAATCGCTAAAAAGGCAAAAGCCAAGAAGATCAAGAAGATCGTATTAGACCGTAATGGACGAAAATATCATGGCCGAGTTAAGGCATTGGCAGAAGCTGCCCGTGCAGGAGGATTGGAGTTCTAAACTATGACCGCACAACAATCAGCACACACAAATCAAAGAGGCCATCGTCGGACACAGCGCGATCAGCGACCAGAAGAAGAAAAGCTTTACGATGAGCGTGTTATCAACGTCAATCGTGTTGCCCGTGTCGTAAAGGGAGGCCGCCGGTTCCGGTTCCAGGCTCTTGTAGTAGTAGGCGACCGTAAGAACAAGGTCGGTATAGGCGTCAGCAAGGGCGCTGATGTGACCGCTGCCGTTACCAAGGCTACCGATGTAGCTAAGAAAAACATGGTAACAGTCAATCTGTATAAGGGCACACTTCCACATGACGCCGAAGCTAAAGTCGGCGGAGCGCATATTTTTATCAAGCCTGCTAGCGCGGGTACCGGGCTAATCGCGGGTGGTGTCGTGCGTACCGTACTAGAAGTTGCCGGCGTTCAGAACGTACTCAGCAAGTCGCTTGGGTCAAGTAACAAGATCAATACTGCCTATGCGACAGTAAAGGCCCTTGAGGAATTAACTCCACAAAAAGAATGGATTACCTACAGACAACCCGAAAGTAAAAAGCCCAAGGCTGAAAACAAGGTCGTTGTAGAGACAAAAGCCAAAGCGGCCAAACCTGACACTAAGAAGCCAGTGGTCAAGGGAGAGAAGTAATGAAAGTCAATGAACTAAACGTATCTAAAAACCGAGCTGCTAATCGTGTTGGCCGTGGCATCTCTGCTGGTCAGGGTAAAACGGCTGGCCGAGGCACCAAAGGACAAGGTTCAAGAGCCGGCAAAGGCCGCCGCCCAGGTTTTGAAGGTGGACAAAATCCGTTCATGCAGCGCGTACCTAAGCTGCGTGGTTTCCGCAGCCATAAGACGCCTGCCGAGACTATTTATACTGGTCAGTTGGATTCCGTCAAAGGCGCGGTAACTAACATAAGCCTGTTTGAAGCAGGGCTTGTCTCCAGCCCGCACACGAACGTCAAGCTGATTGTGCGCGGTGACGTGACCAAAAAGTTTGACGTCAGACTGCAGTCCGCGAGCAAAGCGGCAATCGAAGCTGTAAAAAAGGCTGGCGGCAGCTTTGATGTCACAGAGCGCGTCAAGCGAGTACCTAATCAAACCAACAGCAAGTAAATTGTTGTTTTTCTATAATTCTTTAGACTTTTTTACCGTTTTCGGCTTTAATACAGAGTAAATAGTGAGGGTATAGATACATAAAATGAACTGGAAAACCATTGGCTTATCGCTCAAGAACGCGGACATGCGTTCACGTATTTTTGCCGTACTTGGTATGCTGCTGGTTTTTCGTATCTTGGCGCATATTCCCATACCGCTTAGCGATCCCGCCACCCTGCGTGATGTACTAGAGAATGCCTTTAATGCTTCGCAATCATCCCAGCTAGTTAGTTTCATCAACGTACTGTCAGGCGGCGCGTTGGCGAATTTCTCTATCATGCTTGTGGGTATGGGTCCGTACATTAATGCCAGCATCATCATGCAGCTTTTGACCCGGGCCATTCCTAAGCTTGAAGAGCTTAATAAAGAGGGTGAGTTCGGACGCAAAAAGATCAACCAGTACACACGCATGCTCACGTTACCCCTGGCAATCATACAGTCAATAGGAATGATTTTTCTGGTCCGGCAAGTTGTCAGCAGCTTCTCTGGCCTCGGCGACATTACTGCCGGCAGCTCTATTATGGAATGGGTGCTGATGGTGGCTGCTTTGACCGGCGGTTCGATGATACTTATGTGGCTCGGCGAGCTTATTACTGAAAAGGGTGTCGGAAATGGTATTAGCTTGATTATTACCATTGGTATCGTCAGCAGCTTGCCATCTACCATTGCGGACATTTTTCGCAGCGTTTACGATGCCGATAGTCCTTGGCATGTGTTGGGCATACAAATGCCATTCAATCAGACAGCATTTTACTATGCCGTGGGTATAGCTGCGGTCGTGCTAATGCTTACTTGGTTAGTAGTGAAGATTAACGAAGCGCAGCGGCGTGTAACCATAAACTATGCCAAGCGCGTGCAGGGCAGTCGTGCTTATGGCGGTGTTACCACCATACTGCCGATCAAACTTATTACGGCTGGTGTTATACCTATAATTTTTGCCGTTGCTTTCTTGAGCATACCAGCCTATGCAGGCCAAATTATGACATCGTCAAGCAGTCTTTGGATGCAAGAATGGGGAGCTAAACTGAGCGTATGGTTCGCGAACCCTAGCGCGCAAACGTTTATGGCGGGGGGCTGGCAGCCTTATATATATCCGCTCACTTACTTTGTGCTTGTCGTCTTATTTACCTACTTCTATACGGGAGTTACGTTTAACAGTAAAGAAATCGCCGAAAATCTACAAAAACAGGGTGGGTTTATTACCGGCATTCGGGCTGGGGCACAGACTGAGAAATATTTAAGTAAAGTAGTAAGCCATCTGACGCTGTTTGGCTCAATGGCTCTTGGCTTCTTGGCCTTAACGCCTATTGCTGGCCAGGCATTCCTGCGCACTGACATAGCTATCGGCGGTACGAGCGTGCTTATCTTGGTATCAGTAGCCCTAGAGACACTACGCGCCATTGAGTCGCGCGCACTGATGGTAACCTATGATCAGTATTCTGAACCTAGTTTTTTTGGCGGTGATGATGAGGGAGACGAACCTAAAAAGAAGAGGTTCTCGCTGCGCCGCAAAAACCGCAGAAACAAAACAGATAAGCAAAAATCAGAAAACACTTTACAAACCGTTGTAACTCCTGCTATAATAACAAACTGATATTTATGGCCAAAAACAAGGAAGTTATCGAGTTAACTGGGACAATCATGGAAACCCTTCCTGGCACCCAGTTCAAGGTAGAGCTTGAGAACGGCCATATAATTATCGCCCACGTTGCTGGTAAGATGCGCAAGCACTATATCAGGATCGTACCCGGAGACAGCGTAACGGTGGAGCTGACACCATACGACCTCACCAAAGGTCGTATCACCTACCGTAAATCGTAATCTTCGTTTGGAGCCAGCGGGCCTTTACAAGACGGTGCATAGAAAGCTCAGGCTGTAGATGTGTCATCTTGCAAAGCGCCCCGCGCTAACAATCAATATTAAGCAGTGAGTCATTCTCATACGAAAGGAGACTGATCCGCATGAAAGTGCGTGCAAGTGTAAAAAAAATCAGCCCTGACGACCGTATCGTACGTCGTAAAGGCAGATTGTATGTAATCAACAAATTTAAGCCCAAGCATAAGCAGAGGCAGGGCTAGACTATGGCTAGAATCGCAGGCGTAACTATTCCTGAACAGAAGCAAGTTGGTATAGCCCTAACTTATGTTTACGGCATTGGTCCAAAGTTTGCCGCAGACATTCTGTCCAAGGCCAAGGTAGATCCTACCGTCAGAGTCAAGAATTTAACCGACGGCGAGTTAACTCGCATTAGCGATACGATCTCGGCCGACTATCTGGTAGAGGGCGAACTGCAACGTGTCGTGACTGCCAACATAAAGCGTTTGAAAGATATCAAAGCTTACCGTGGTCTGCGTCACAACGCTAATTTGCCGTCTCGCGGCCAGCGAACGCGCACCAACGCTCGTACGCGCCGCGGTAAGAAAGTAACTGTCGGCGGCACAGCAAAGAAAGTAGCGAGTAAAACCTAAATGGCTGAAACTACCCCCATTCCAACCGAGTCAGTCGAGATAACCGCGCCAGCTTCTCCTGCACAATCTTCGGACGTTAAAGCTCCGACCAGCAAACGCAAGAAATCCAAGCGCAGCGTGCCAGCAGGTCAGGTTCATATTCTCGCGACTTTTAATAACACGATCGTGACGGTAACTGATCAAAAAGGCGGCGCATTGACGTTCTCTAGCGCCGGTACTTGTGGTTTCCGCGGTTCTAAAAAAGGTACCGCCTATGCCGCGCAAGTCGCGGCCGAAAAAGCTCTAAGCGAAGCCAAGCAATTACATGGTATGGCCAAAGCCGATGTTTACGTCAAGGGCATAGGTATGGGCCGCGATGCTGCTATCCGCGCCCTGCAGACAGTTGGCATCAGCCTGGAAACTATCTACGACGTAACCAGTGTTCCGCACGGCGGCGTACGTCCCAGAAAGGCTAAGAGGAACTAACCCATGTCTAAGCAATCTATCGTCAAACAATCTCGCCGTGAAGGTTACGCTCTACACCCCAAAGCACATAAGGCTTTGGTGAAACGCACAGCCCTTCCTGGCAAGCAGCCTGGGTTCTCAGGACGCAACAAGCCCAGCCAGTATTCATTACAGCTGCGTGAAAAGCAAAAGGTAAAACGGCTTTATGGTCTTTTGGAGCGTCAATTCTCGAACCTGATGGCGGAAGCAGTTCGCAGCGAAGGCCAATCAGGCCAGGTTTTACTACGTTTCTTAGAGCAACGCCTGGATAACACTATCTACCGGGCTGGTTTTGCCAGCTCGCGACCTGGTGCCCGCCAACTGGTTACTCATGGTCATTTTCTATTGAATGGCCGCCGCGTTGATATTCCATCCATCCGTGTAAGCGCCGGCGACGTTATTACGCTTCGCCCGCATAGCGCGAACAATAGCTATTTTAAGCAGCTGGACGACGTTAGTCCGGGCAGCGAAGCCAGTCCCAGCTGGATGAAAGTTGACCGCAAGAAGCGTTCCATCACCGTAACCGGCCAACCAACGAGAGAAGAAGCAGAACCAGACCTAAATGAACAATTAATCGTAGAATACTACTCGCGGTAAGGGAGGCGATAAGGAAATATTATGTCAAAGCAAATTCACACACCAACACTCAGCACCGTTGATGACCACGGTTCGACCAGCAGTACATTTGTGGTTGAGCCCTTGCATACCGGTTATGGCATGACACTTGGTAACTCAATCCGCCGCGTTCTGCTATCCAGCATTGCCGGCGCTGCCATTACCGCCTTCAAGGTAGAGGGCGTAACCCATGAATTCACCACCATACCTGGCGTCAAAGAAGATGTCGTGGACATCATGCTTAATCTAAAAGGCGTCCGTTTGCGTGTTTACAGCCAGGAGCCGCAGGCCTTACGCATCACCAAGAAGGGCAGAGGGCCTATTACCGCTAAAGACATTGAACTCAACGCGGATGTAGAAGTAGTCAATCCTGGCCATATCATCGCCAACATTGACGACGACAAGGCCGCGGTTGTTATTGATATCATCGTCGAAACTGGCCGCGGCTACCGCACCATTGACGAATCCGCAACCAAGAAGCCAAGCGACATGGTTGCTCTAGACGCGATTTTTAGCCCGGTCACCCGCGTCCGGTACAAGGTCGAGAGCACCCGTGTCGGCCAGATGACCGATCTTGATAAGCTAGTAATTACTGTTGATACAGACGGCTCGATCACACCGCGTGACGCGTTCGAGGAAGCTAACGCCATTTTAGTCAATCAGTACACCGCGCTGGCTGGACAAACCCGCATAGAAGCTCCGGCCCCTCTTTTTGACACTGTCGCCAAAGAAGCTGAAGCCGGAGATGAAGCGCCCGCGCTAATGACACCGATTGAAGATTTGAACCTAAGCGCACGCACGACAAACGCGCTTATCAACAACGAAATCCACACGCTCAGAGACCTGTTTAGTCTTTCAGACGCTGAACTCCGCGACCTGAAGGGTTTTGGCAGTAAAGCGCTCGATGAAGTTAAAGAAAAAATGGCAGAGCTGGAACTGTAATAATGCATCGCCACGGATACAAAGGCCGCAAATTCGGCCGTGAACGAGACCAACGCGAAGCCCTGATAAAGGGCTTGGCAGAGGCTCTAATTACACACGAGAGCATTGAAACCACCCTGCCCAAAGCCAAAGACCTGGTGCCATATGTAGAAAAGCTTATTACTAAAGCTAAAAAAGGCGATCTTCACAACCGCCGGCAGATTGTCAGCAGCCTGGACACAGTCGCCTCGGCACACAAACTGGTTGATGAGATTGCGCCCAAGCTAACCGGCAGAACCTCGGGACACTTGCGCGTTACACGTACCGTGCTGCGCCGCGGCGACAATGCCCAGCTGGCCCGCGTCAGCTTTGTCGACGATTTAAAGTCAGCTCCAGTAGCCAAAGCAGCTGTTAAACCAGCTGACAAGCCAACTGCAAAGAAAGCTCCTGTCAAGAAGCCTGCGGTTAAGAAAGAGGCAAAATAATGAAAACTTACTCCGCCAAACCAACCGACGTTACCCGCAAGTGGTACGTTATTGATGCCTCAGAGGCACCGCTTGGTCGCGTGGCTACCAGAGCCGCGACTTTGCTGACCGGTAAAGAAAAGCCTATGTTCACCAAGCATATTGATTGCGGTGATTTTGTCGTCATTATCAATGCCGAGCAAACAGTAGTTACTGGCAAGAAAGACACTGATAAAATCTACTACCGCCACAGTGGTTTCCCTGGCGGCCTGACTGAATTGAGTTTCAACGAAGTGATGGCCAAGGACGCTACTAAGCCACTATACGCCGCTATCCGCGGTATGCTGCCTGTCAACAAACTGCGCGACGACCGCTTGAAACGACTCAAGATCTACGCTGGCCCCGAGCACAACCACGCCGCTCAAAAGCCAGAAACAATCAGTGTTAAGCAAAGTCCAGTAGCGGCAAAGCCTGCTACGGGGAAAGAGAGTAAATAATGGCTAAAGATACCTATTTCTACGCGTTAGGACGGCGCAAAAGCGCTACTGCCCGCGTACGCCTGCAGGGCGGCAAAGGCAACATCGTTATCAATGGTAAGCCGGCCGCAGAATACCTAGACGGCAGCGAGTATCTATTGACCGAACTTAATAAGCCTTTTGCGGTGATTGAGAAAGACGCTTTTGACGTATCAGTCGTCGTATCCGGCGGCGGTTTGACCGGCCAGGTAGACGCGATCCGACTTGGCATCGCCAAGACACTGGCCGCCATGAACGAGGACCTAAAGGGTACGCTCAAGCGCGCCGAGTTGCTATCACGCGACCCGCGCGAAAAAGAACGCAAGAAGTTCGGCCTCAAGAAAGCCCGCAAACAGCGCCAGTTCACAAAAAGATAGACAACCAGGTCTGTATTTTTGGTATACTTACCATCAAATGCTTAAGCCTTTCTTTTTTCGTTCAGAAGATTACTGGTTGATTGTTGCCAGTTTGTTGGCGATATTATCTATGACGGCTTTCTTTTATGCCGGCGTGCTACAGATACGCCTGATCGCGGCTTTATTTGGCCTGTCAGGTCTGTTGTTTACGACTTATATCGTCCGGCGCAGCTACTCGCGTGGCCGGTCTTATGTTCATCTGGTAACATGCTTGGTTGCCAGCGGCTTGCTGGCGTTCGGCGCTTATCTGTTGACAAACTAGTTCTAAGTTGTAAGATAGATATCGTGAGCAAACTTAGCCAATATTTTTACTTTTGGTTTACCAGCCCCGACCTGGCGGTTTGTTCTGTGCGTTTGTAAATAAATAACACGAAAACATTGGATAGACCGCCAGAGAGGCGGTTTATTTAATTTAAGGAGAGAAGTACAATGACACCAGAAGAACTTATTACCATGGGAGCTAGTCCCGCCGACGCGGACACCTCTGTAGAGGAACTCATCAAAAGACAAGAACGTCGCCGTAGGAGTAATTTAGACTGCAGTATTGAGGGCAGAGGAGAGTTTCTTACTGATACGCTGGGACAACTCGCCAGCAATGAAGTTGCTCCGGATACTGAATCTAAAGTAGAATAAGACCAGATGAATAAAGAGGTGATTTTAACCGGCATTCGGGCCAATAACGATCTAACCATTGGCAACTACTTTGGGGCTATGCTGCCGATGATTGATATGGCAAAGACGAAAGCCGACCAATACCAAATCAACCTGTTCGTACCTGATTTGCATAGCTTTACCACGCCAATTGACCACTCATCTCTACAAGCGCAGATTACGCATAACCTGCGTCTTTTCGCGGCAGCCGGGCTACCACTAGATAACCCCGATATCCATGTCTACCGTCAAAGCTACATCCCAGCTCACAGCGAGCTGACTTGGATATTAGATTGTTTTACGGGTATGGGCGAGATGAGCCGCATGACACAGTTCAAGGATAAATCCGCCAAGCTATCAGATGAGAGAATTAGTATGGGATTGTTTAACTATCCTGTGCTTATGGCGGCAGACATTTTGCTCTACAACGCTGTTTATGTGCCGGTGGGCGAAGACCAGACGCAGCACCTGGAATTCACACGCGATATCGCGGAACGTATGAACAGCCAGTTTGGCGAACTTTTCACAGTACCAAAGCCTGTCCGTGAGCAGCATAAATTCTTTGGCAAAGATCAAGGCCTCAGGATAAAAGACTTGCAAGACCCCACCAAGAAAATGAGCAAGAGCGACGAAATCGGCAAAGGCGTCATATTCTTGGGCGATAGTCCTGATGAAGCCGCCAAGAAGATTATGAGCGCCACGACCGACTCTGTAGGTGTTATTAACCTAGACTGGGATAAACAGCCCGGTATTTCTAATCTGTTGCAGGTTTTGGCTCTTTTTCAGAGCAAATCAATAACAGAGGTAGCGACAGAATGGCAAGGCAAGACCAGTTACGGAGACCTAAAAAAAGCCGTCTCTGAGGCCACCAGAGGCTTCCTGGAGGGCTTGCAGACCAAACTAGCCGTAGGTTCTGATGAGGCTATTCACGCCAAACTTGAGGCATCAGAGAAGGCCATGAACGAAATCGCTGTTCAAAAGCTCTTAAAAGTACAAAAAGCAGTAGGTTTGCGATAACAGATGTACACGCTACGTGTAACAAATGAACTGGCGGGCAAACGAACGGATAAGCTGCTGGCAGAGCAGCTGTCTCAGTTCCCCAGGGCAGCACTTCAAAAACTCTTTGATAAGGAGCTGGTCTGGCTGAACGGCAAAGTCACCAAACCCGGCATTAAGGTTCGGGAAGGCGACAAGATCAAAGCCGACCTGTCGCCCCTGGACATCAAAATTCCAGACATTGACCTGCCCATCATCTACGAGGACGACAACGTACTAGTCATAGACAAACCAGCCGGTATCATCAGCCATGCCCGCGGCAGGTATTTTGACGAGTCGTCAGTGGCGTCGTTTATTCGTCAGAAAACCGGGCAGAAAGGCGAGCGCAGCGGTATCGTCCATAGGTTAGATCGAGCCACCAGCGGCATCATGATAACTGCCAAAAACCAAGATGCTTTGAGCTTCCTGCAAAAACAGTTCTCTCAGCGCAAAACCAAAAAAACATACTTAGCAGTTATTTATGGCACTATGCCGTCCGAAGAAGGCGTCATAGATATGCCGATCGCCCGTAACCCCAGCAAACCCAAGATGTTTTTTGTCCACGAAACAGGCAAGAGCGCTCTGACTCGTTATCGAACCATTAAGGTCAACGATAAGTACAGTCTCCTGGAACTAACTCCCGAAACTGGCCGCACTCATCAGCTACGCGTGCATTTAAGGGAGCTTGGCCACCCGATTATCGGCGACGAATTATACGGCGGCGAACCGGCGGCACGATTATTGCTGCATGCGGCTAGTTTAGAGATAACCCTGCCAGACGGCGAACGCGCGGTATTTACCTCGCCTTTGCCGGAAGTGTTTAGAGAATACACAGATGTTTGACGATCTGTTGCTACACCCCAAAACCAGAACACAGCTGCAATCACTGGTGAGTCGCCAGCCGCACGGACTTTTGATTACCGGACCTGACGGCAGTGGCAAGCAAACCGTTGCTCAAGGGATGGCCGCTCAGCTGCTTGGCGTTGACGTAGGTAATCTAGAAAATCATGCCTATTTTCTACATATTGACCCGCCAGACAATACGATAAGCATCGACGAAGTCCGCTCGCTACAACAGTTTTTGAAACTTAAAGTGCCAAGCACAAGGCAGGGCATACAGCGTATCGTACTACTAAGCCACGCCAACAGGATGCGCGCGGAGGCTCAGAACGCCCTGCTCAAAACCCTTGAAGAGCCGCCGGCGGATACTTGTATTATATTGACTACAACCAGCGCCGACACGCTTTTGCCAACTATTTCTTCTCGTGTATCTGAGCTAGTCGTTCTGCCAGTAGGACAGCAAGCCGCGCTAGATTATTTTGGTCAGCGGGGCAAGAAAACTGCCGACATTGCCAAGTACTACATACTGTCGCAAGGTCAGGCTGGGCTACTGTATTCGTTGTTATTGGACCAAGCCCATCCGCTTAAAGACAAGGTTGAGCTGGCTAAACATGTTCTGTCCGAGCCAGTATCCAAACGACTGCTCCGTACAGATGAGTTGTCTAAAGACAAACAACAGGTAGCACTGTTGCTAAATGCGCTTACCAGGATCGCGCACGCCGCGCTGGTAAATTCGGCTAAACAACAAAAAAACAGTGTCGTTCAACAGTGGCATTCCCGGCAAGCGTCTATAATCGAATCCAGCTATATGCTGACACATAATCCCAATATTAAATTATTGCTAGACAACCTGTTTTTGGATATTTAATGCTATAATCGTACATATGCTTTCTTTGGTTTTCGTGTTCGGCTTTGGCTTGCTTGCCTTTTATAGCACTCGCATCCGTGATACTGAACTGTCACCGGCAGCCGAGCGTATCAGCGACCGCTTAAGCAAGCTTTGGGATATTGCTCACCAGGGTATGCGTGAAAACCGTTTCCTGCGTGCCGAAAAAGCTCTGTTGACTATACTCAAGATAGACCAAAAAAATGCCGCCGCTTACAACCGCCTAGGAATTCTCTATGCCAAACAAAAGGAGTATAAGGACGCAATTGATTGTTTTGAAATCGCCAGTTCTATCGACCCCAGCGCCTCAAGTCTACACAACTTAGGACTTATTTATTACGAAACCGAAAACTACGAGAAAGCGGCGCTGGCTTTTGAGCAAGCCCTTAAGTTGGAAGACGGGTTGGCTGCCCGCCACATCGCCTATGCTAAAGTGCAAGAAAAACAAGGCAATGACAAGATGATGCTGCTGGAGCTGGAAAAGGCTGTTGAGCTTGAGCCAAATCCAGAGACATTCGGATTGCTCATTCGCGCGTACGAATCCAAGGATATGCATGCCGAAGCTGACATCTTAAAAGCAAAATTAAACAAACTGATTATGCCTGCCGGCAAACCCCGCCGGGTGCTTCGCCCCCGCAAAGTTGTTATTTAATCTGTTATTTGCTAAAATACAGCGGTATTTTTGCGCCACTTTAGCTCAGTTGGTTAGAGCATCGGTTTTGTAAACCGAGGGTCGTCGGTTCGAATCCGACAAGTGGCTCCACGCAGGGTTAGTGAAGCGGTCAAACACGACAGACTGTAAATCTGTTGGCATTCGCCTTCGTAGGTTCGAATCCTACACCCTGCACCA
>CAYWFI010000005.1:0-25557 GCA_964458165.1 uncultured Candidatus Saccharibacteria bacterium | reverse complement strand
GTCGTTGGCAAAGAGTTGGGCTTAAAAAAGACGCAAATTCTGGCCGGGTTGGCGGCCATTACACCAGTCAGTGGTCGCTTACGGCGGCTCCGTGGTATCAATGGCAGCGTCATTATTGATGATACTTATAATGCTAGTCCAGAGGCTGTCAAAGCCGGGCTGCAGACTTTATACAAGCTTGAGGCCCCACAGAAAATCGCAATCCTGGGTAATATGAATGAACTTGGCGGCATGTCGCCGTTAGCTCATAAAGAAATTGGTAATCTCTGCGATCCGGCGCAGCTGACATTGGTTGTAACCATTGGGCCTGACGCCAACGCGCATTTAGCGCCGGCGGCTGAAGCTAAAGGCTGCCAGGTCAAAAAGTTCGACAGCTCCTACGCGGCTGGTGAATACGTACAGACAAAGATAGAGACAGATGCGGTAATTTTTGCCAAGGGATCGCAAAATGGTGTCTTCGCCGAAGAAGCCATCAAGGCACTATTGGCCGATCCTGAAGACGTTAACAAGCTGGTCCGTCAGTCTGACTATTGGCTCGGACTCAAAAAGAAACAATTTAAGAGCTGATAAGCAGGTACAATAGATAGCATGTCTCAAATTGTCGTGCAGGATACGCTAATCTCTTACAAAGATACTGGCAAGGGCCAGGTGTTACTTTGTGTACATGGCTGGATGCACGATGCTTCCAGCTATGATAATCTGGCTGACAAGCTAAAAAGTAGCTACCGCATCATTAGCCTGGACCTGCCAAATTTTGGTGCCAGTCAGATAAACGAAAAAATAGTGACCATAGACGACTTTGGGCAATTTCTCGCCCAATTCATAGCCAAGCTGAAGATAAAAAACCACGTTCTTATTGGGCACTCTATGGGCGGGCAGATTGCCATCCGCGCGGTGGCAGATGGCATGCTTAGTCCCGATCAGCTTATATTGATTGCGTCTGCGGGTATTCGTGACAACCGCAAAACTTACAAAGCTTTTCTAAAGTTTATGAGCAAGTTCTTCCGGCATATTACGCCGAAGCGGCTCAAGAATCGTTTTTATAACGCGATTGGTTCGGATTACAGTGCCGACTTGTCAGATGTACACAAGAAAGTCATAAGCCAGACGCTCGATACGGACGTCCTGGCCGATGCCCGGCTTATAGGGACAAAAACGCTGCTCATATATGGCTCAAAAGATGTCTCGACTCCGCTATGGATGGGGGAGAAACTGGCTGCTGTTATATCTGGTTCCAAACTAGAAATAATTGACGGCGAAAATCACTGGCCGCACCAAACTTCGGCAGATCGCACGGCCAAAATTATTAAGGAATTCCTAGAATGATGCGAAAAGTTAAAGATTTTTTGACCCTCTATTCACCCGCCGTGCCTTACATACATATCTACATGCTTCAGCAGGTCGAATACGACGCTGGCCAATTTGCCGCCTGGACGAACCGCTTACCAAATTACCGGCGGGTTATGCGGCGTAAAAAACTAGTGCGCAGCAAAAAAGCGATCATCTTATTGGTGCTTATATACGCTATATGGACGGCGGAGATAGCTGCCATTATTTGGTTGGCGGTAAATGGCTATTATGTGCTGGCTGCGTTAGCTTTTGCCTGGATACCTCTGGTGTCGATTTTACTTTTAACGGCGATAGTTAAACTAGGCAACGCTTTTATTACGCTTAAGCGTAGCAAAGATTTGCAGCGAGCCAGCGACAAAATGCACCACAGTAAAGCCATCAAAATCGCGGTGTTGGGCAGCTATGGAAAGACTACTATGAAAGAACTCCTGGCGAGCGTGCTGTCAGAGGCTAAGAAGACAGCAGTAACGCCAGGTAATCGTAATGTCGCCATCAGCCACGCCCGATGGATTAACAACGAACTATCCGGTGACGAGGATATTATTATATTTGAATACGGCGAATACCGACCCGGTGATATCGCCGATCTGGCCTGGTTAACACATCCCGACTACGCTGTTATCACCGGTTTTGCGCCAAACCACATCGATACCTATAAAACCGTCGAGGCACTAAAATCAGATCTGGCCTCCATAAAAAAATTTGTGTCCGAAGGCAATTTATATGCCTCGTTTCAGGCTGCCGATGCTCTTGACCTTGGCCTGGATTCTGCTCATATTTTTGATGAAGCTGGCGCCCTGGATTGGAAAACTACAATCAGCAGTAGTGATTTTGACGGTCTAAAGCTAACTCTCAAAAAAGCTAAACGAACTATTAAGCTGCGCAGTGGTTTGTTGGGCCGCCACCTGGCCGCACCGCTGGGTTTTGCCGCTGTTTTTGCCGCCCAGCTGGGGCTTGATGATAAACAGATTATAAAAGGGATAGGCAAAACCGCCCCTTTTGAGCACCGGCTGAAGCCCTCTAGTCTCAACGGTGCCTGGATTATTGACGATACATACAATGGTAACCTCGAAGGTATCAAAGCAGGTCTAACGTTGTTAACAGAACTGCCGGCTAAGCGCAAAATCTATGTTACTCCCGGACTGGTTGAGCAGGGCTCGGAAAAACAGCGGGTACATGAAGAAATTGCCAGACATATTATTAAAGCTAAGCCCGACGAGGTTGTCCTAATGGGCAACACATCCACTGCCATCATAGCCGCGGCTTTAGAAGAACATAATTATAACGGTAAAATATCTACTGTGGACGACCCGCTTGAATATTATGAAAACCTACAATATCAACTAGCTGCCGGAGATTTGGTGCTCATGCAAAATGATTGGACCGACAACTATGCCTGAACATTACCCAGACAAAAAACCTTGCCGGCTAGAGATATATTCAGCGCAAGGCGAAGAAAATCTGCTTATTTTTTCACAAAGCGACAGAACCATAGGTCTTGAGAATGGAGAAACTACCCAGCTTCACGTATATGAGGCAGAGCTACTTGACTACTTGGTTGCCCGACCAAATTGGCCGCATAAACTATTTGATATCAAAAGGAATGTAACCGCCTTTGATGACAAGTACGCCCCAAATCCCCTAGAAGTTGTAAAAGGGACAGTAGAAACAGCCCCCTTTCTGGCGGGGCATCTGTTAGCAATCGTCCAAGGTACGACACAGTTTTTTAGTTTTTTAGACAGAGCGGAGGATAGCGAAGAGTTTCAACGGAACATAGACGAAGTTTTAGACCGAGACAGCGATATCTACGGACCAAGCAGGGTTGCCAGCAGGCATCGCAAAATAAAAGCCATTGTCGCATTTGCTCTTGCGGGTACCGCGGCGGCATCCGGTGTTGTAGGTTATCGTCATCATAACAAAAAGCGGTAATTAATTGTATATTGTAATTGTAATACAGCTGTAGTAATGTACGGTTTATGAATCCCGTAGAACTCCAAAAGACTTACAGCTTTTGTACTGCGGCTGAATATCGGTACTTGCTTCAACCGTACAACAGGCAAAAGACAGTTAAATGGAGTTTGACGGGATGAAAACAGTAGCAGTAATTTTTGGCGGACGGTCAACTGAACATGATGTATCAATCGTTACTGCCATTGCTAGTATTATCAAGCCGCTTGAGGCCGCCAAACAGTACAATATCGAGCCAATCTATATTGCCAAAAACGGCACATGGTTTTGGGACAAAAAACTTAAAGACATCAGCCTGTTTAGAAGCGGCGAGATTGAAGAATTTATGCGTAAGGCACCGAAAGTCCATCTGTCATTCGATAACGGCCTAGTCCTAGTAAAATCCAGCCAGTTTGCTGGCCGCAAACAATACAAAAAAATTGACGTTGTATTTCCGGCTATGCATGGCACGCACGGCGAGGACGGCCAGTTGATGGGACTACTTGAAATGGCAAATGTACCTTATGTTGGTTGCGATATGCCCTCAAGCGCCATTGCGATGGACAAGGTACTTGCCAAACAAGTGACAGAAAGCGCCGGTATTTCATCAACACCGTGGGTATGGTTTACGGATGATGAACTGTCACATGATTTGCGAGGCGTATTATCCAAGATCAAACCCCTGCAGTATCCACTTTTTGTTAAACCCGCCCGACTTGGTTCTAGTATCGGTATATCAAGAGTTGATACTGCCGAGCAGTTGACCAACGCTCTGGAAGTAGCCGCGCACTATGATAGCAAGATTATTGTCGAACAAGCCGTACCAAACCTGATAGAGGTAACTCTGCCAATTATGGGCAACGACGAACCCGTGCCGGCTTTGCTGGAGCAGCCGCTACTTAAACCAGATGATTTCTTTGATTTTGACACCAAGTATATGCAGGGTGGCAAAAAGGGTGGCAAATCGGCCGAGCAGGGTGCCCAAGGCTACAGCCAGATTCCGGCTGACATTCCAAAAGATTTATATGATGAAGCCGTGGCTGTCGGCTGCCTGGTTTACCGTTCTTTGGGTTGTAGCGGTATTGCCCGAGTAGATATGTTGATAGATTCCAAAGCTAAGAAGATCTATTTCAACGAAATCAACCCGCTGCCCGGCGGCCTATACCAACACAACTGGAGCAAAGCCGGTGTCTCTGCCGTCCAACTAGTGACAAAGCTCATCGATTTGGCCGAAGACCGCTGGCAAAAAGCTGATAAGAAAACCGTGACTTTCAACACCAATTATCTAAAACAGTTTTAAGGATATATTTATGAGCAAAACAAGTTTTGAGCTAAGTTTTAACAGAGTGTCAGGTACAATCTACGGTCATTACGCTTATGAAGTCGGCCAATCAATTTTAGACGTCCTGCTGCCTGGGTTTATAAATTTCTCAACACCCGAACAGATGGATAGGATGAGCAGGGTACAGGAATCAGCAGCCGAGATAGTACTAGCCGAGCTCAAGCCTCACCCGCTTAGTCCAACTGACGGAGAAAAGTTACTTTTGCCCGACGGCGAACTATCAGAAGCTTTCTGGCTGCTTTTCAGAAAAACCAAGACCACAACAGCTGGAGATATCGATAATTTTACGGAGCTAGTAGCACTGGACCACCATCGCGGCTATCAGGGGTTCGCCCAAACTCCCGGAATTGCTTTGCAAGAGAACTATACTCGTATAGCCAAAGCAGCTCCAATATACGGCGAAACAGCCTAGAAGACACTGTAATTTGCTAACAGAGGTGATATAATTAATTTCATCTTATGACTAAAAGATACAGTCCTAAAGACATAGAGCCAAAATGGCAAAAAATTTGGGCGGACAGCCGGATTTATGAGGTCGCCGAAGATACCGGCCGCCAAAAAATCTATGCTTCGCCCATGCTACCGTACCCTAGCGGCACGGGCTTGCATACCGGGCATGTGCGCAACTACAGTATCACTGACGCTGTAGCGCGCTTTCATCGACAGCGCGGCTACAACACCATGAGCAATATCGGCTGGGATTCGTTCGGCTTGCCAGCCGAAAACTTTGCTATCAAGACCGGCACGCCGCCAGCCGTATCAACCGCCCAGAATATCGCTTATTTCAAAGAACAGCTGCAGCGTCTTGGCATGAGCTACGATTGGTCGCGTGAGTTCAACACCAGTGATCCATCGTATTACAAGTGGACACAGTGGCTGTTCACGCAGTTGTATTCCCAAGGGCTGGCCTATCAGGCCGAAAAGCCGCAATGGTGGTGTGACCAGTGCAAGACCGTACTGGCCGACGAGCAGGTGATTGCCGGTAAATGCTGGCGTCACGATGGCCCGGACGACCCGCTGGTAACCAAACGGAATCTACGCCAATGGTTCTTCAAAATTACCGAGTACGCCGAAGAAATGCTGGAGGCCACCGACGCCCTGGACTGGCCAGAGAAAATCAAGACTATGCAGAAAAACTGGATAGGGCGTTCAGCCGGGGCCGAGATTGAATTCGCATTAGCGAATTCAGGGGAGCAGAGCATACGAGTGTTTACGACACGGCCGGACACTATTTTCGGCGCGACATTCCTGGTGCTGGCACCGGAACACGAACTTATAAGCACGCTCACACAAGAAAGTGAAAAATCGAAAATCGAAAGTTATGTTGACGAGGCTCTTCGAAAGGATGAAGTAGAACGCCAGGCTGGCAAAGAAAAAACAGGTGTATTTACCGGCAGCTACGCGATAAATCCTGCTAACGGCGAGCAAATCCCTGTGTGGATAGCCGACTACGTGCTGCCGGGCTACGGTACTGGCGCTATCATGGCCGTTCCTGCCCACGACGAACGTGACTTTGAGTTTGCCCTCAAGTACGACCTGCCAATAGTTCCGGTGATAGAGCCGGTAAGCGGCGAAAAACAGGGTGACGAGGTAGAAAAAGAGGCGATCGTAGCCATAGTCCGAAACCCTACTGACGGCAAGGTGCTTATGCTAGACTGGGGCCCGCGCATGGACAGGTGGGGCGGCCATTTGTTTATAGGCGGCGGCCGCGACGAAGGCGAGGATGAGATTGAGTGCGCCAAACGCGAGATTGCCGAAGAAACCGGCTATACCAATGTCGAGTATACCGCCAGCACGTCCTTTATTGTGCACAGCTACTATTTCAGTAATGTCAAAAACAAGAATTATTACGCCCGGATGCGCGGTCTGTTGTTTGACCTGGTAGACAATACTCAGACAGAGCAAAATCTGGACGAGGGAGAAAAGCAAAAGTTCAGCCTCAAGTGGGTCGCGGCGTCAGAGGCCGACAGGCTGATTGATGACAACGGCCACCGTTATATCTATGAAAACCTCATCAAGGGCGAGGTATATCATGGCGAGGGTGTAATGGTTAACTCCAGCGAGTTTGACGGCCAAAGTTCGTCTGAGGCTCGTGAGAACATCGTAAAAAGCCTGGTAGAGCAGGGCGTAGCTGTAGAGAAAACCAACTACAAGATCCGCGACTGGCTGATAAGCCGTCAGCGCTACTGGGGCGCGCCGGTACCTATCATCTATTGCCCTGAGCACGGCCCCGTGGCTGTGCCAGCCAGCCATCTGCCGGTAGAACTGCCCGAAGTCAGTAACTACGCGCCCGATGGTACCAACCATTCGGTGCTGGCTGGTGTCGAGGATTGGGTTAACACTACTTGTCCGACCTGCGGAGGCCCGGCCAAGCGTGAAACCGATGTGCTGGACGGCTACGTCTGCAGCAGTTGGTACCTGTACCGCTACACTGATGCTCACAATGATAAAGCCGCCTTTGACCCAGAAAAGGTCAAATACTGGTTCCCGCTGGACTTTTATTTTGGCGGTGACCACGCTGTGGCACACCTGATGCACATCCGCTTCTTGCAGCGCGCTTTCATAGACGGGGGCGTACTGGCCATGAATGAGCGCGAACCGGTCAAACGGCTGGTCTACAACGGCTACATCAATGCCGAGGACGGCAATAAGATGAGCAAGAGCAAAGGTAATACCGTCGACCCTATGGACATCATAAATTCCGGCTATGGCGCTGATGCCTTGCGCCTGTTCGAACTGTTCATCGCGCCGTACGACCAAGACACTAGCTGGAATACTAATGGCGTGCCCGGTACCCACCGGTTCCTGAGCCGTATCTGGACACTTGTTCAAGAGTACTTAAACGAGCAAGCCGAAAACGGAAAACCGGAAGCCGAAAGCACAGACATTCTAAAAACAGTACACAAGACCATTCAAAAGGTGACGGACGACTTAGAGCGTCTGAGCTTCAACACCGCGGTGGCCGCCATGATGGAAGCGGTAAACGAGCTGTATCTTATAAAAGCCAAGGCCGGGTTTAGCTCCGCGGGTTCGTGGCAGTTTGCTTTTGAATCGTTGGCCCAGTTGTTGGGGCCGTTCGCACCGCATTTCGCCGAAGAAATCTGGCACGACCTGGGCCATACAGACAGCGTGCATATCAATCACTGGCCAGAGTGGGATGATAAGTATCTGGCTCGGGACACTGTAATCATCGTGGTACAGGTCAATGGCAAATTGCGCGCTCAGTTAGAATTGCCGACCGGCATCGATGAACCCGGTATCATAGAAGCCGCCCGAAGCGACGAAAGAATAAAGGCTCACCTGAATGGCGAGCCCAAGAAAACGATTTACGTACCCGGCAAACTAGTTAATTTTGTTGTTTAGAAACGAGTTTTAACCTTCGTTAAACTCGGCGCTTTGCGGGATAATTAATACTTCGCCAGCCCAGGGTGCTCGGATGTTTGTATCTGGGTTGAGTCTGGCGACTTCTTTGACGCCTGAATCGTAGCAAGTTCCTTTTGTGACCCCTGCGATTTGCAGAACAGCATGATCGATTCCACCACCTGCCGGGATTTCCGCGGTGGTTGTTTCGCTAGAGAAGCTACAAAACGGCTCCCTGGTTTCGGCCGAAGCGCACGCAATAAGCCCGACAGATGCCGCCACCGCGGCGAATCCTCGGGTCAATAATTTATTTGGGTTACTATGCCTCATCTTCTCATTATATCAAATAAAACTCACTTTGTCAAGTACTCATAAGCGATTTATTGCCACAAAGCCTTGTAAAACAGATAAAAAACAAGTATACTAGCGGTTGAATTAATTGATTTTTAAGTAAAATCTCTAAGGAGCAAGAGCGTAAATTTTTATGGGTAAACCCAAAAAACGAACTTCCCATCGCAAGACCGGCCTTCGACGCAGCCACCTAGTGGTCGATTTGGCCCGCCAGGTGAACGCCAAATCGCCGGTCAAGGCATACACGACCGTGCGCGAGTCGGCCAAGCCAAAAAGCGCCGCCAGCGCGGCAAAGTAGGGTATACTAGTACAAATAAGGTATACATTCACGGAAAGTTAACAATTTTATATGGCATCCAACCGACATTTAGGTCGTATTGTGGCACTGCAGTCTCTGTACGAGCAGGATTTTCGTCTTGAGGCTGAAGACAAAACTTTCGCAATATCAGAGGTATTAGATCGTAATGTGTCGCGCTACAAGGAGACTATTGACGATACGGTCTTCGTGGAGAAGTTGGTGCGGGGTGTCGTAGAGCATCAGGACGAATTGGATAATATCCTGCAGCCGCTAGCACCGGAATGGCCTATAGATCAGATAGCGCGGATGGATAGGGTAGTTTTGCGTATCGGCGCCTACGAGTTGCTGTATGCCAAAGACATTCCTCCTAAGGTTGTAATCAACGAAGCCGTTGAATTGGCCAAAGCCTTTGGCGGCGACAACAGTTCGAAATTCATAAACGGTGTGCTTGGCTCGCTGCTTAGGCAGCACGAGGGCGAGGCCGCCAGTAAATCTGCTCAGAAAAAGAAGTGATGGCAGGCAAAGACAAGGGAACGCCAGATAATACACCCGGCGAGCATAGAAAACGCACTTATATTAAGAACATGATGAAAAGACCCAAAAGCCCCATTAAGGGGTTTAAGACATTTATTAACAAACGCCGCCCGGCTATATCAGAGGTAGTGCGCGAGCCTACCGCTGGCGGGATTGTTTTTAGGCGCTCCAAAAATGGCAAAGACATTGAGTTTCTGATGATCCAGGACGCCAAAAACCGTTGGACCATACCAAAGGGTCATATCGAAGAGGGCGAGGAGTCCAGGCAGACAGCTGAACGAGAGATTCGCGAAGAAACCGGTTTGCAAGAAATGAAAGTACTGCAATGGCTTGGCAAGATTAATTTTCGTTATCGCCGACAAACCAGCTTGGTGCTCATGACCACCGAGATTTTTCTGGTCAAAGCATTAGGCGACAGCGACAAGCTTCAGGGCGAGGAGTGGATGAATGGCTGCGGGTGGATACCGTCGCGCGAGGCGTTGGATAAAATTGAATATGAAGATATAGGTAAATTGATGCTGGTGGCATTAAACAAAATTAGGAAGGGGAATCTCTAGAGAATTATGCAGGATATAGCAAGCTACACAGCATTTGCCAAAGATAAGCTAGGCGTCGAATTCAACGACCCCAACCTGCTTGTTACAGCGCTGACCCACCGTTCATACCTGAACGAACATCGCGCTACGGTAAAAGAACATAACGAGCGGTTGGAATTCCTTGGCGATGCCGTATTAGAACTGGTCGTGACTGAATATCTGTACGGTAACTATTCTGAGCCGGAGGGTATTTTGACTAATTGGCGCAGTGCTTTGGTGCGTACCGAGAGCATCAGTGCGGCTGCCGTGGCTCTAGGAATTGAGCCGCTGCTGCGCCTCAGCCGCGGTGAAAAACGCGGCACCGACCGGGCAAGGGCACAAATACTGGCCAACAGTTTTGAGGCGGTTGTTGGCGCTGTCTATCTGGACAAGGGTTATGAGGCTGCCAAAATCCTGATAGATAAAACAATCCTTAGTACATTTGCCAGAATCCTGGAGACCGGTTCATGGCTGGATCCGAAGTCACGCTTGCAGGAGCTTGCGCAGAGTGTCATGGGCTTTACACCTTCCTATAAGGTTATGGATGAGAACGGACCGGATCATGACAAAATATTTACAGTGGGCGTCTACGTAGACAGTAAGCTGTATGGCAAAGGTACGGGACCCAGTAAGCAGGCCGCGCAGCAAGCAGCGGCAGAAAAAGGCCTGGTCAAACTACAAAAATCACCAAAGTAGCAGGTAGTGTTGACAACAGAGGCCATAATCTGTAAAATGATACGAGCTGTTTTTATAAATCATAACTTCCTAAAGGAAATAGTTAATTTCTATGCTAGCTATCCGCATGCAACGCACTGGCCGTAAGGGCCACGCTCAATTCCGTCTGATTGTTCAGGAGTCACGACGTTCGCCTAAGAGCGGTGCTATTGTTGCCCCCTTGGGCAGCTACGATCCGCACACTAAGGTTGTCATACTTAACAAAGAAAAGGCAGCTTTTTACCTAAGCAATGGTGCCCAGCCATCAGATCGCGTCGCAATGCTGCTGCAGAAAGAGGGCGTTAAACTTCCGGATTGGGTCAAGTTTGACACAGACAAGAAAGCTGTCACCAGGAACGCGGACAAGCGCCGCAGTACTCGCCCCGAGGAGGCTGAGTCCATCGAAGTCCCAGAAGAGGATGTAACCGCAGAAACAAACGCAACTCAGTCCGTTAATGCTTCAGACGACGTACCCTCAGAAACCTCGTCGAAAGATGAAGAGCCAGCGGTCGAAACTGAGGCACCTACCGAAGAAACGACCCCTGGCGAAGAAGTCCCAGCCGAATAGACAAAGGATCTATAGGTCACCCAAAAACCATTAGCATTTCCGATTGTCGGGGACGCTTTATTTCTTGTATACTACCTTACGTAACTAACATTCAGGGAGACCGCTTGATGAGTAGCAGTATTGACCAACAATTTGTCGAATATATCGTAAAATCCTTAGTTAGCCAGCCGGACGAAGTTAAAATTGAACGCCGCATAGATGAAAAAGGTGTGCTACTAGAGCTGACCGTAGACCCGGAAGACCTAGGCCGTGTTATCGGCAAACGTGGAGCCACTGCTCAAAGTCTACGTACCTTACTGCGCGCACTTGGTACTAAGAACGATGCCCGTTATAACCTTAAAATCATAGACAACGGCATAGCGGGCGGTTCAAACGGCAGCGGTGATGGCTGGAGCAGTAAGCCAAGCAGTTCAAATGACGAGGCAACTGATACGGCTAAAACGGATGAAACCGCAGACGATGTTGTCCTAGACGAAGTCCCGGATGATAACAGCGAATCGATCAGTAAAACCCGCAAAGAGCTAGAAGACCTCGACGATCTGGATATATAAAGTATTGTCTTGTTTTGACCTTTTTCGGGTTATATATTGTAACTAGTAACCCATGTGCTATATTTTGTTAAAATCAAAAAAAGTGTATAGTACCTGTTAGCATAACCATGAAACTCCGCATACAAGAAAGTATCCGCACCATCGGGCAGGACGCAATGACGCTCCATAAGAGCTCGTTGGTGTTGACTAGTGCGGTTCTGTTCGCGGTAACCGCTGCTTTGCTGATTGCAGTAGGCTATTCATCATTTTATGGAGTTTCACTAGAAGCGGAATCCGGACAGCTTTCGGGCTGTGTGGCAACCGTCAATCAAAGCGGTGCTTCAGGGACGGGTACGAACAGAGCTATAGAGTTTGGTACCGGATCTGGTTGCCCTTCGAACCCGCCGCCATCTGGCGAGAACACCTTTACGTTTGCGTCTATCCCTGATACTCAGAACGAAATCGGCTTCTGCGGTAGTTATGGGGCTTTTACCGGCAGGCTAGACTGGCTGGTTGCCAACAAAAACGACCTGAATTTAAAATACGTTTGGCAAGTAGGTGACCTGAATAACTGGCCGGGTCTTATTAGTAGCTGCAATAATCTTACTAATATGCAACGCTCTAGCGAGGGATTGAAAATACTGGAACAAGCCGAGATACCCTACGTCCTGTCTGTTGGCAACCACGATACGCCGGCGGTTGGACCTACTGGCAGTGCTTGCTCGGATCACAATCCCAGCACGTGTCCGGGCTCATCTGCAGGCGTAGAGATACGCAACGTTGATCCCTGGGACCAGTATTATCCCAAATCTCGCTTTCCGGGCATCAGGACACTATGCGACGATTTCAATACCCATCGTACCAGACTCATGAGCGCTGGTGCGCCTGCCGGTATGTCCTCAAGCAACCTCAACCACCCGCAATGGATGAGCAACCACTGCGCCAGCAAAAACACCACGGACAACGCCTACCGCACATTTACGGCAGGCGGCTTAAACTGGCTAGTGATCAATTACGAGTTTTATCCGCGACAGGTAGTGCAGGAGTGGATGAAGATTGTTCTCGAAGGTCACCCTAACCACAACGCCGTATTCGTAACACACATGTTCCTAGGCGGCTCTGGCAGTAGTCTGTCTACAGGGTTTGAGGGTTATACATCACCGCAAGGCAGCCCGCAGGCGGTGTACAATAATGTCATCAGCCAATATCCGAATGTGCGCTTCACTTTCTCTGGTCACACTGGAGTAGCGAATTGCGCAACCTATACCGGTGCGCACGGCAATCGCATCTATAGTTATATGGATAACAGACGTACTACATCACCCGTTCCTAATCATGTCCGACTTCTTAATATAAATGTTGCAGCTGGTACCGCCACAAGTACGATATATGCGCCTAATATCAATCAGACATTAAGTCAGGCTAGTAACTGCAATGTTACAAACATTTCTTGGGTGCAGTAGATCTACTAGGTTTTCTTGCGCGGCCTAGAAACAGCTTTCTTGACAGGCAATCGTGAAAAGTACGCCGCTAGGATAGTGGTGATCGGCACGGCCAATATCAGCGCCCCACTGCCAACTAACGAACGTACTATTTCTTCCATGATGAACTCTGAATTTAACACTATCAACGGTGGAGCAGCCACTACTACGGTAATATAGACAATAAACAAAAACGATGCGCCAACGTACACCAACACCAAGGTGTTAATGAGCGAAGCAATATGTTCGCGGCCAACACGTAACCCGCGCTGGTATAATTCGGTGGTACTTAGCTTGGGGTTAGCGGCCTTGATCTCATGCACGACATTTGCCTGGTTAACAGTTACATCGTCCAAAATACCCACTAAGCTAATGAGCATACCGCACAGCAACAGGCCGCGGATGTTAAGACCGGGCTCGACCTGGCTCAAAAACCAGACATCTTCGCTGGAGACACCACTCAAGGCCGTGGCCTTGACAGCGATAATCGACAGCACTACTGCCACGGCAAGGGTCATGTACGTACTGATCAGGGCTAAATGAGTACGGCGGTTAATGCCGTGGGCAAT
This sequence comes from uncultured Candidatus Saccharibacteria bacterium, assembly GCA_964458165.1. Classification (GTDB taxonomy): domain Bacteria; phylum Patescibacteriota; class Saccharimonadia; order Saccharimonadales; family JACDBH01; genus CAYWFI01. The sequence goes on along the minus strand of CAYWFI010000005.1, from coordinate 11,938 downwards.
ATAAATCCCAGGCAAAGAAATCACCATAATAGCCACCGCCGTTATTAGGTATGGCGCTCGTCCGTCGATGATATTAGGGATCAAAAATTGGGTAATCACCACAGTGCTGAAAATCAGCCCCACTAAAGCACCAAACCCACGCCAGCCTGCAAACAGCACCGCCACAGCGAATATAGCTAAAAATAGCCAAACAGCTGATGAAATACGGTAATAATCGATAATTATGTAGTTGTCAGTCCCTTCTGTAGTGGTATTATGACTGACAAAAACTTTAGACCCGGTTTCATAGCTGGGCGCGGAAATCTCGATAGACCGAAGCATGGCACCAATGCTCGCATCGACGGTTTGGCCCCGCTGTGGGCCGCTTAGTAGTTTAACGCTACGTGTTCCTTGGTCGATCTGTTCGGCTATTACCTCGGCTTTCCAGTAAGCTATACCATCTCTTTGCGCAGAAGAGGGCATCAACAGAATTGCCATTATTACTAACGCAAGCGCGGTTAACCCTATAAACCCCAAACGTTTATACATATTACCTTTAATTCTACAGGACATAAGCGCTACAATGCAGCAATAAATTCTGGCAACTTTAATAAAAGTATGATATAATACAAGTAATAATGGCTAAAATTCAAATAATTACACTTTTCCCAGGTGTCATAGAGCCTTATCTTGGCGCCAGTATGCTCTGGAAGGCAACCGATAAGGGGATTGTCGAATATAAAGTCATTGATTTACGGCACTTCGGCCTAGGCCCGCGCAGGACCGTAGACGATACACCTTATGGCGGCGGCGATGGGATGCTGCTCAAGCCAGAGCCAGTCGTAGCCGCTATTGAACACGCCAAAGAGGCTGATCCGGAAGCAATTGTAATTTTGCCGACACCTCGCGGCAAGTTGTATAAACAATCCAGCGCTAAACGACTGGCGGCCAGCGGCAAGGGGCTTATTATAATCTGTCCGCGTTACGAAGGGTATGATGAACGGATTATTAATTGGGTTGATGAGCAAATCTGTATCGGTAATTATGTGCTGACTGGCGGTGAGTTACCGGCGTTGGCCATCGTGGACAGCGTGGTGCGCCTGCTACCAGGAGTCCTGGGTGGTGAGACCTCAGCTGAGATCGAATCGTTCCAAGGCGACGACAAGTCAATCGAATTCCCGCAGTATACCCGCCCTGATAATTTTCGTGGCCTCAAAGTGCCGGAAGTGCTAAAAAATGGTAACCACGCCGAAATTGCTAAATGGCGCGAGAAACAGAAATGAGCGAGCAAAGTACCGCTGCCCAAGAGGTGCTACGACAAGGTTGGCAACAAGCCCTGGAGTCCAATGTTCGTGTCGTAGGTGATGCTATGGGTAATTGGGGTGATATGCTGGCAACTCGCGTACGGCTAAGAATGGTTGACGGCGAAGAGAGTTATGCGGCACTGCCGGGTTTGAAACTTGTCGATGGCGACGTCGAAGTTACTTGCAACACTGACGCTTTCGATTTATGGCACAAAGTTTTAGATGAGATACCGGATTTGCCCGAAGAAGACATCAGGAATCTTTATCTGGCGTCTGCTGCCTCTTGGGTCGAGCTTACATACCTTAGTTTTGCCGCAAAACGGGAACGCGAGTTTGAAGACAAAAAAGATATTGTGGCGCATGCAATCGGGAGAGCTGCTAGGATAGCAGGTCAGTTTGGCAATAGAGATGACATTGCGGATTGCGCTAAGACACTAGAGACTGAACACGGTATGAGTGGTATATCTGAAATAGCGACAGGGCTCACGGATGAAGCTGTGCAGGAAATAAACAAAATTCGCTATAGTCTGGGTACTGCGATGTATGCACTCGACTTTAGTCAAGACAAAATCTGTGATATCAGAGCGACTTTCCGTCGCAACCTTGGGACGGAGATGGATAACTATGAGATAACGCTTCTTAGTTTTCTTGAAGCTTTTACCGATCCCGAACCGTACGCCCATCTTCAGAGCCAGCATGCGCAAATCAAACGGTTCGCATTTCCTCACTTTCTCTTTGCGGGCACATCTCCAATGGGGTATGAAGAGGAGGGTGGCAAGTAGCCGTCTAATCTGTTAAAATAGGGCAGTTATTGGGGATTGGCCAAGCGGTAAGGCACTGGTGAGGATTGCCAGCGGCAATCTGCAAGGCCGGAAGCCTGGATGCGAAGCACCAAACTGAGGCGGGCTCGCGAAATTTTTCTGAAAGAAAAATATTTGTGAGTCTGGGTCCCAGGCGACCAGAACAAATTGAATCGCGTTCGTTTATAATCTAAGTCACGTGTATATACTGGGGATTGGCCAAGCGGTAAGGCACTGGGTTCTGGTCCCAGGATCGGGGGTTCGAATCCCTCATCCCCAGCCAAGAAGAACCTATTTATCCTCAGCCAACAAACCACCTGCTCGCAATTAAGCGGTATCGGGTGGTTTGTTTAGTTGGTGTGGAAGTACGAAATTCGAACGGGAGTAACTTGTATAACGCTCTTTGAGCCTTGTTCTAAACGGACTTGTTTAGGGTTGTTTTAATAATCTATATATTCGTAAAACCTAATTCGTAACCGAATACCTAACAATAAGCATTATGTGTTAACATAATGTACAATGTGCGCATAAATATATAAGGATTACAAGCAAGATGCCTAAACAAAAATCAAAGAAAGGACCAAGCAACAATAAGAAGCGGTCCTCAGGCAGGTTTAGGTTTATAAACAAGTTTGGATCCAGGGGTATTGCTTTGGTGGTTTTTGCTGGTGTATTTGCTGCTTTCGGCGTATACACACTGCGGCAGTCCAACGCACTGACCCCGGTACCCGTAAATGGCTCACCAGCTCATAGAGGGCTTGGAGTGTATCCCAGTTATGGCGATAGTAAAGGTGTTGCTAAGCTGGCATCAATCGAAAACTTCCTAGGCAGGAAACTCGGTTTCGTTGATGCGAATATAGATCATAGATCAGAGAGTGCCTTCGGCGGAAGTTCTTGGGGGCAATTTGAGCAGGCTGGATCATTTAAAGTTAGACCTGATGTTAAGGTAGCGATTACCATACCATTAAGACTTGACGAAACCGGTGCGCGGACCACCAAAGCAGGCGGACCGGCGCTAATAAGATCTGAACTCCAGGCAACGGCGAACGGGGCACACGATGCAAGGTACATATTAGCTGCGAACAGAATGATCGCCAACGGGCACGCCGACGCTATTTTGAGAATCGGTCACGAACCTGACATACCATGGTACCCTTGGTCGTTTATTAACGGCAACGAAGATGTGTATAAACAAGCCTTTAGGCGTGTAGTAAATGTATTTCGTTCGGTTCCCGGACAAAAATTTTTATTCGATTACAACACCGACGGTGATTCAACCGTTTCGTATACAACACGCGAGGGCACTGTAACTACTAGAGCCGAAGCCGCATACCCTGGTAATGACGTGGTTGACATAGTTGGAATAGATGTTTATAACGGCAGCTCATGGGACAACACGAAGAAAAAATTAGACCTCGCTCTTGATATTGCGAAGCGGAATAATAAACAATTGAGCATACCCGAATGGGGTCTTAGGATAGGAAACACCGGAGATGATCCAACATTTATACAAAACATGTATAACTGGATGCAGGCTACTCCGGCTTCCGGTGGCGGTAAGCTGCTTTACCATGTATATTTCTGGGGATTTAGCGATTCAGACTTAGACAAAGCGCCGAAGTCCAAGGCCAAATTTAAGGAACTTTTTGGAGCAGGTAACATAACCACACCGCCCGTCGTTACCCCCCCCACCCCCACCCCACCCCCAGCCCCCACTCCTCCCCCCAACCCCAACCCCAGCCCCGCGCTACCCAACGTCATCATAGAGCCCGGATCCGTGAAAGCGGTTCCTGCCAACCCTAAAGAAGGTGACCAGGTAATATTCAAAGCGACCATTAAAAACATAGGAGCCGGAGCAACGCCTAATAACGTTATCCACGGTGTTTCTTTCTGGATCGGTAAGAACACCGTTACCTGGTCGGATAATACCCTTAACTCTCTAGCGCCAGGGGCTAGCAGAGAACTAACCGCCAATTCCGGTATGGAGAACAAAGCCTACTGGGTCGCGACACTGGGATCACACCAACTAACCGCCAAGTGGGATGATGTCTTAAGGATTACAGAGTCCGACGAATCAAACAACGTAGTCAGTACCACCATAACCGTAGACAAAAGCGGCCCTACTCCGGACACGACTCCGCCAGCCAGACCAGCCAAACCCAAGGTTACCCTAGTAACCCAAACCCAAGTGGCAATTACCTGGGATTCCGTTAATGACAATGTTGGAGTGACTGGATATTACGTCTACAGAAACAATGTAAAAATCGCTACCACGACCACCCGGAGCTTCGTAGACACGAATCTGCAAAGCGGCGCCAGCTATTCTTACCAAATCAAGGCCTTTGATGCCGCCGGTAACGAAAGCCCCATCGGAGAAGTTCTAGGTGTCACAACCACCCAACCGGTTGCCGCTCCACCGCCAGCTTCAGTCCCGACACCCCCTAATACAGATAAACCCATACAGATAACACCAGACGGTCAGAACGAAGCTATTACCATAGCTCCAGAGGATACCCCTATCGTAGGCGGCTCGGTCAAGCTAACCAATCCGTCTTCCAGCTCGGACGGCACTACCAAAACAACACTCAAACTAAACAACTCGGTCATAAGATCAACAGACGGCAACGAAGTAGATATTGACACAACCACCCTGGCTAACGGCACCTACGCGCTGACGTTAGAGTCCACCGATGACAGCGGAGAAACCACTACCACCAGCCGTATCCTAGTAGTCAACAACGACCTCTCAATGTATGAGAAAGTCAGAAACTTCCTGTTTAGGTCCCTAGGCGGCAAATACAGCGGCAGAACCATGAACATCATTCTCGGCTCTTCCAGCCTGCTCCTACTCCTCAGCCTAATCGCCGTAGTCCTTGTCATCATGAGACAACACCGTAATGGTATGATGCGCTTTTAGGGTGGGTGTGTGAGGATAACTATCCAGACTGTCGTAAAGCGAACAAGGCCTATCACATAACCGTAAGCGAACTTGGTATACTGGGATCATATGGAAGTCACAAGGGCTCGCTATAATATAAATCAGCAGCATAAACGGGGTGGTGGCAAGAAGAAACTGATCATTGCCTTCTTGCTATGCCTACTGGTTTTGTCCGGAGGTGGGTATACGGCCGCGGCGTTTAGTAAACCATTATCCCCGCTTGAGATCGGACCACTGGCTCTAGCTACCGTCGAATCTGAAGCGGTCGTTTTGCCGTGGCCTGTCCAGGGCCAAGCGGCAATCGGTAGTCTTGATGAAGGCGTGCTGGCAAAATCATCAGAAACCGAACAAGCAAAGCCCATCGCCAGCATAACCAAGATTATTACCGCGCTAGCGGTATTACAAAAGGCGCCACTAGACGAGGACGAACAGGGGCAGGTGTATACGATTACAGCCGAAGATGCGGCGCTATACAGTGCATATCTTGCAAAAAACGGCACAGTTTTGTCGGTAAGGGTGGGTCAGACCATATCACAGCACCATGCATTACAGGCGCTGCTATTGGTATCGGCCAATAACGTTGCCGATTTGTTGGTGCAGCGGCATTTTGGCAGTATGGAAGCGTACGTAGCGTATGCGAACGAGATGGTACAGGGCTTTGGGCTTACTAACACAATTATAGATGATGCCAGTGGATTTTCTGCGCAAACAATCAGTACGCCGTCTGACCTTGTAATTATAGGCCAAAAAGCTTTGTCAAACCCTGTACTGGCGGCAATCGTTGCCCAGCGTGAAGCATTTATTCCTGGTGTTGGCTTACTTACAAATACGAACCGCCTTTTGACCAGCGAAGATGTCATAGGTCTTAAGACCGGTACAACTGACGAAGCTGGCTACTGTTTGTTATTTGCCGCTAAACATACCACTGATGATGGTCATCAGACCGTTGTTATCGGCACGGTTATGGGTGCGGCTAATGCCGCGGCATTGTTTCGGGACGCACGCGCTCTACTCGATGCTTCATACCCGAACTTCGGGCAAATCACTATCGTACCGGCTGGTACGGTAGTGGGTACGGTTTCGAGTGCCTGGGGGTATCAGGCACAACTCGTTAGTTCAGTAGATCTGCTGACATATGGCTGGAAAGGCAAGGATCGAAAAGCAGAGACAAGCTTGCAGTCTATTAGTACCATGCTCGCAAAAGGTGAATCCGTAGGAGTCGTTCGCATAGTTGGATCCGAAGAAACGGCTGATGTAGTAACGGATTCTGATATCAATGAGCCCTCTAACCTGTGGCGACTTAGGAATTTCTAGACCTCTAAAAAAGTAAGTCTTAAATTGACTTATGATAATTGCTTATGCTTACATTACTATGTATCTATGGCAAAAAAACAAACTAAGTTAGCGTCATCAACTTCTTACTTGCTGCTGCGTATTTGCAGGGTCCATTTCCTGTATATAGCGGCTTACATGCTATCTATTATTATTTTTGATTCCTGGAACCTGATATCTCATGATGCAGTACTGCAGCGCTGGACGCTGGCGGGAGCCTTGTTGGTAATAAACACCATAATCTGGTACCTCTGTAAGCTTAAACTGGCTAACCAGACGGTCTACAAAGTATTGCTAGTGGTACTGATACTCGCTGATATATTGTTTGCGGCGATAAATGTCTACTGGCAGCGCGGTATGGCTAGCAAGGCAGTATTTCTGTTTGCGGTGCCGATTATATCTGCCGCTGTTGTGCGCAGCCGGAGCTTGCTACTGGCTACGGCGTCCCTCAGTACAGCAGCTTACTCCATTGCCGCAGTACGTTACTTTTTCTCCAACTATGGACAGGGGTTGAGGGTAGAGTTGTACGGAGAGGTGATATTTTATTCGTTGCTTTTCTTTGTGTTGGCTGGACTGCTGATGATAAATTTCAGATCTGCTCCCGATTAATCCCTAAACAGATCCAAATCTCGTATATTGTCTGGTAAAAATCCCTCGTCGTGCCTATAACCGGCCTGCCATTTGTAGCCTTTGTTATAGCCAATATCTTTCATGAGTTTGGTCGGAGCATTACGTACGTGCAGCGGCACCGGCAGGTTCTGGTGCTGTTCGGCGGCGGCTAAGGCCCTTCCCATTACATCAGCCACAACGCGGGATTTTTGCGCCTTAGTCAACACTAAGGCGCAATGGAACAAATTATACTGGCATTCGGGCATACCAATACGTTCAACTGCTTGAAAGGTAGCAACAGCCAAATTTAACGCCGGCGAGGCAGCGATTCCAATATCTTCGGATGCGAAGATTACCATGCGGCGGGCAATAAATTTGGGGTCTTCGCCTGCCTGGAGCATCCGGCTAAGATAGTACAATGCGGCGTTGGCATCTGAGCCGCGCATTGATTTGATAAAAGCACTGATAATATCGTAATGCATATCACCCTGTTTATCATAGCCGGGCAGGCGTTTTTGGCTTGCGTCCCGTACGATGTCTTTGTTGATGGTCTTGCCTTCGGATAACTCAATAGAAAGCTCTAGCGTACCAAGTGCTACCCGCGCATCGCCGCTAGCAATTTCGGCCAGTAAATCAATAGCGCTGGCTGGCATCCTGCGGCTAGGGATTTTTTCATGCTTAAGAGCACGTTTAATAAGCCGCATAATGTCTTCCTTGCTAATAGGTTCTAGTACGACTACACGGCTGCGACTCAGGAGTGGATTAATAATCTCAAAACTTGGGTTTTCTGTTGTGGCGCCAATCAAAGTAACAAGCCCGCTCTCGACATGCGGCAAAAACGCATCTTGCTGACTTTTGTTAAAGCGATGAATCTCGTCTACGAATAACACAGTGCGTTGGCCCAGTCGCCGGTTGACACGTGCGTCCTCTACCACTTTTATGACGTCCTTCTTGCCAGCTGTAACAGCGCTAAGCTCGACAAATTCAGCGTTCATCTCCGAGGCTATAATCCGTGCCAGTGTTGTCTTGCCGCTGCCTGGCGGCCCCCAGAATATCAACGAAAACGGCTGACCTGATTTGACCAGGCCGTGGATTAATTTGCCCTCTCCCAGCACATGATCCTGGCCGACCACATCTTTGATGGTTGTAGGTCTCATCCTTTCTGCAAGAGGTACGTATCTTAGCATGGCTGCTCCTACAGGTACTCTTCTAATTCTGCTTCAGAAACCGGCTTGGTCGCGCTGGGCGGACTGATGGAAATAGCTAAGTAGCTAACCTGACTATTACTTGTAGAGTCGTCGGTAACAATCATGTAACGTCTGGTCAGATAATCCTGTGAATCAAACCATAAGTATACGGTGGAACCGGACTGTTCGGGTGATACTATCTCGTATTTAAAGCAGGTCAAGTCACCACAAGACTCACTGCCGATTTTTTTGTAGTTATCGCGGAAATCAACAACATCAGGGCTGGCGGCGCTGGTAAAATCATAACTTAAGTCATCTGTGTCAGCCGCCACGTATTCTGGGTCGGTATACATAGCCCACACGCCGTCCGCGTAATCCTTGACATAAGTGTCCGCGTCAATGACTGTATAAGCGCTGATCTCGCTCCCGCTACCGTCTTTGGTAATAGAACTCATGCGCTCAGGCGACTCTATATCCGTAGTTGTAACCTCAGTACCGGTACTAGTTGTTTCGGTAGTGGTAATGCGGTGGCTTCTTTCGCCGTCTTGTTCGCTGACGGCGGCAAATTTACACAAATCGGTGTCATCTATAAACTCCAGGCAGGCTTGTTCGGTATCCAGTTGGACTATTCGCCGCATGTTAGCAATCCTCTGGCTGGCAGTTATGCCGGCAACGCTAAGCACTGCCACGGCAGCTAAAACAAGCGCGATAACATGCGGCTGCTTAATGTACTCTAATCGCTCGGTGTGACGAAATCCCATAGGCCTGTATCTCATCCTACAGTATCTTGCAGCAAACTGATACAGGCCTGAAGTCTTTTAGAATTTTCTCGTCTAGGCCTATTGGTACTGTCCTAAGCGACTATTCAAAAGCCTCAGGATCAAAATCGCCAAACCCAGGCATTTCTACAACCGGTGATGGCTCGGTGATGGTTTCTACTTCGTACTCAAACGCTATACTGCTTGTGCCCTCGGAGGTTACGTGTGTCATTCGGCGCAGCTTGTAGTCTTTGTCGTCAAACCACAGTGTAGTGCTTTCTCCTGGTGTGTCTGAGTCGCTGATTGTGTACTTGAAGCACGTTAGATTACCGCAAGCTTCTTTGCCGTCCTTAGTAATGGTTGTAGTGTCCTTTGCTGCCTCTGACTCGAAATCAAAGTCTACATCCAGATTCTCGGTTGGATCGGTTGTCAACACGTCCGGCGCATCACTGGTGAGCTTGAGCCAGTTACCTTCGTCAGCGTTTTTCATGTAGGTAGTGTTGTCAATGACGATGATGCCAGCTGTCTCGACACCGTTCTCGATGGTGGTCATGCGAGTGTTGCCTTGGTCGTCGGTTTCAAAGACGGTCACGCTGCCATCCCCGGTTGAGGTAATAGTCATCTTCTGCTCACCGCCAAAATTCCAGGTGCCGGCAAAACGGCAAAAGTCTTTGTCGTCATAATATTTTTCGCATTCCGACTGCAAGGCCTGATTGGTGACCGTGCTACCACTATCCTTGTTCTTGCTAATCACGTAATAGCCCACACCGGCTATGGCCAAAATAACAACTATAACCGCGATAATCCCGGCTGCGCCGACACCGCGTTCGTTTTTACGTAAGCTCACTCTCATCTCGACCCTCCTCTTATTTCTTATGGTTCATTGTAATCCTTCCAGTGTTGCCGGGCAAGTGCTTGTGTCTGAGTCGGCGCATATGTTAAGATTGTGGAGCTTTAACATCAATAAATATAAAGAGTACGGGGAGAGATCTCGCTCATTGATCCGTCAGCAACCTTCGTCGCTCGTTCTTCCTCGGGAAGAGCAGCCGGAGCAAGCGGCTTTGCCGCTTCCCCGCGCGATGAGAAACCCCGAAGGGGTGTCTCATGAGGCAAAGCCGTCGAAACGGTGCTCCATCGAGCCTGCAGCAGCAGGAAAGATATGGCGGATATTTCTGTAACCGACAATCCTTTCCTTGCGAGTCTGCGAGAAAGGATATTTTAATGTCAAAATTTAACCAATGCGAGCAAGTACTCCTGCGGAACGAGGAAGATATTGAATCTATCATTGGCGCTATCGCAAGCGCCGCGATAACCGTTGAGGAAGAGCGTGCCGTTTTCGCGGCTGGCGCATGCCTGCTTACGAATCTGGGCGTAGACTTGGAGGCCGCGTAATGAGTACATACCGAACAGCCGAATCGGTCAGCCCCGGCCACCCCGACAAACTGTGCGATCAAATCAGCGACGCCATTCTAGATGCCTATCTAGCCAAGGATCCAAATGCCCGTGTAGCGGTAGAGGCAGTGGGCGGCCATGGCAAAGTATTTGTGGTGGGCGAGGTCACTAGCGCGGCCCACCCCGAAGTTGAGCCAATTGTCCATAGAATTGTTGGCAAGGACGTCGAAGTAGAAGTCCGTCTGGTCAAGCAAAGCCCGGAGATTGCCCAAGGCGTCGATACCGGCGGCGCTGGCGACCAAGGCATCATGGTTGGCTATGCGACCAACGAGACACCGGAACTACTGCCGCTCGAGGTTGTTTTGAGCCGCAGACTCAACCAATATTTGTACGAAAAATGGCCGTTTGACGGCAAGACCCAGGTAACGCTAAGGGACAAACAAATAGAATCGATTGTGGCTAGTTTTCAAAACGCCCCCAAGGCCGAGCTGGAGCAAACGGTTAAAGACTGGCTGGCGAGTCTTCAATCCCCAATCTTCAATCCCCAATCTGCAGCAAAGCTGCACATTAATCCTGCCGGCGACTGGACCTCGGGTGGTTTTGACGCCGACACCGGCCTGACAGGCCGCAAGCTGGTGGTCGACAATTACGGGCCGCAAATATCCATAGGCGGCGGCTGTTTCAGCGGCAAAGACCCAAGCAAGGTCGACCGCTCGGCCGCCTACATCGCCCGCAAAATCGCCGTAAACTACCTGAAGGAACATAGAGCCAAAGAAGTCTATGTGTATCTGGCCTACGCCATAGGCTACGACCAACCGCTAGAAGCGACGGTGGTCGTTGACGGCAAGTCAGAACAAATCAAGGGTTACGACCTAAGTCCGCGCGGCATCATAGAGGCACTTGACCTTAAACGTCCCATCTACGAACAAACCGCCCGGTACGGCCACTTCGGCCATCCTGAATTTCCCTGGGAAGCTTGAGCGCTTAGCAGATGTCTGTCAGAATATAGCGCATGAGCACAAACACAGACCCGATAATTGAAATTAAAAATCTGACCAAAAAGTTCGGCTCGTTTACGGCGCTTGATGCCTTTAACCTGGAGGTAACAAAGGGCGAAGTCCACGGATTCTTAGGGCCAAATGGGGCAGGCAAATCAACGACGATTCGCGTACTGCTTGGCCTGCTCAAAAAGACCAAAGGCGACGTCACGCTCTTCGGCCAGGATCCATGGAAGCAAGCGGTCGAACTGCACAAGCGGCTGGCATATGTACCGGGCGATGTGAACTTCTGGCCCAACCTGACCGGTGGCGAGATTATTGATGTGCTGGGCGACCTGCGCGGGGGCTTAAGCAAAAAGCGCCGCGCGCATCTGCTAAAAAAGTTCGAGCTTGAACCAAGCAAAAAGTTCCGTACCTACTCCAAGGGCAACCGTCAAAAGGTAGCGCTCGTGGCAGCGCTGGCCAGTGATGTCGAACTATATATCCTGGACGAGCCCACCAGCGGGCTTGATCCATTGATGGAAGCCATATTTCAGGAAGAGATTCTCCAGCTCAAAGGACAGGGCAAAACCGTGTTGCTATCAAGCCATATCCTGGCAGAGGTCGAGGCGCTCTGCGACCGTGTCACAATCATCCGCGAG
>CAYWFI010000004.1:0-30739 GCA_964458165.1 uncultured Candidatus Saccharibacteria bacterium | reverse complement strand
TTGATGCAGCGCTGACGCGCTGCATTTTTGTTGCTAAGGTATTGAGAGATTACGAGGGACTTGACAGACATGCTATAAGTGTGATATAATGAGAAGATGAGTACTAATAATTTCGTAATTCAATATCCAGCCGGTTCTGAGCTGGCCGCTAATGATTATCAGATGGCAGAGTTAGAAGCAGTGGTCGCCATGCCTACATCGGAGTCCGCAGGCCAAGAGTCTGACGCATTGTTTCATGCCAGTATGCTTGGCATAGTGGCAGTCGGGGTTTCGGGCATGGTGTTCCTCAAGAATAGGAAAAGCTAATCCAGTAAGGAATAGATTTGAGAACTCAAAAACAGCCCTGGATTAGGGCTGTTTTTTGTTATCTATGGAACCTTGAGTTTATATTTCGGTTGCTAACACTTTGATACCGGGACCCATCGTGGTGCTGACGGTAATGCTGCGGACATAACTACCCTTAATCGAACTTGGTTTGGATGCTTTGATAGAGTCAAATACGGCCTGGGTATTTGCCATGAGTTTATCCGCCCCAAACGACACCTTGCCAATGCCCAAGTGGACGATACCTGTGCTGTCCACGCGATATTCGACCCGTCCGGCTTTGGATTGCTCGACTGCTTTTGCGACGTCGGTCGTGACGGTGCCGCTCTTGGGATTGGGCATCAGGCCCTTGGGGCCCAAGGTTCGGGCATGTTTGCCAAGTTTGGCCATCAGGTTTGGCGTGGCGATAAGGATATCAAAGTTTATCGCGCCTTTTTCGATGTCTCTGAGCAGGTCTTCTTCGCCCGCGATATCAGCGCCAGCTTTTTTGGCCGCGACGGCATCATCGGCTTCAGCCAATACGGCTACGCGGACGGATTTGCCCGTGCCGCTTGGCAGTACTAGGTTGCCGCGGATATTCTGATCGGCTTGGCGCGGATCAACATTCAGATTGATGTGCAGCTCAACGGTCGCGTCAAATTTGGTTGTGCTTGTTTTGGTTGCTAAGTCTAGCGCGTCTTTGATGGCGTAGTCCTTATTCTCTTCTACCAGCTTACTGGCTTCACGCAGTTTTTTGCCGGCGCGCTCTAGTTTGGTACGAGTTTTTGGCTTGGGCGCGGCCTTTGGCGCCTCAGTCTCTTCAGTCTTAGAGGCGGCTTTGCGTTCTTCTTTGGCGGCCAACTCCTTAGCCTCTTTGAGTGCTTTGGCGCTGCGTTTGCCGGCTTTGGCTAGGCTGGCAGACTCGTCGACTACTTCTTCGGTGGTTGTCTGGCTATCTGTCTGAACCGGAACTGCAACGCTGTCTTGAGTATTCTCATTGCTTACGCCTGCAATCGCGGTTTCGATTTCCGCGACGGTGTTTTTTGCTGATACGTCCAAGCCAAGTTCCTTGGCTTGCTTTAGTAGTTCGGCTTTCTTTGCCATGATTTCGTCCTTTCGTGGTGCAAACCCGTTCGTAACCCGGGAGGGCGAAGAATGGTCCCACAAATTTAGATTGATAGCATTATTATATCACAAAATTTTAAGAATATAAATTTACCTAGACGTCTACAGACTGGTCAATAGAATAACCCGTAACTAACCTGTCAGACGGATATTCTACGGTGCTCATACTAATGATTTTAGCAAGATGCTCAAGTTGAATAGCCCTTGTCTCATCATCAAAAGCCCGGTAAGAATCCTCTAATTCTTCAACATACTTTGTAATCGTGCCTGATTTTGTCCAATAGGTGCGAAATTGCGGCATCAGGTTACGACTCATTCTCATCCTTCCATTCGGCGTACGACAGCGGCAATTGCTGAGTACTGGCAGGATGAATGGTCGCGGTTCTGTACTCGAACGGCTGGCCATCGTACGAAAGATGGTATCCGGTCAGGTAGAGCATGTTTCTCGCTATGTGGCTACCATGCTCGGCCAAATCTTTAACAGTTGACTCAAGCTCGGGGTCCAGCGTTTTTGTTTTGTCCGAAGCGTAGCGCTTTTCAAATGCCTTAATAATGTCATTAGTCATCTCGTGATGTTCTAAAGGTAGTTCCTGCCCAGCGTATGTCTCTGTCATGCAGCTATTAAATCACGCGGCGCTTATCTAACCAAAAGCGGTTACAGATTGTCGCCCGGATGAGCAATTTGAGGGATGTAGCTTGGGTTATTCGATCTCTACACCCATAGAGCGAGCGGTACCGGCTACCATTTTCTTGATGGCTTCGATGTCGTCGGCGTTCATATCTACCATCTTGGTTTCGGCAATCTCGGTTAGTTGGGTTTGGGTGAGTTTTTTTGGCAGTTTTTCCTTATTAGGCACGCCTGAGCCTTTTTGAACGCCTAGGGCCTTGCGGATCAAGTCGTCTGTTGGGGTGCCGACAGCGCGCCATGCCATGGTGCGGTCGTCGTAGATTGTAATGTGGACAGTCAGGTCTTGGCCCATCTTATCCTTAGTCGCGTCGTTAAACGGTTGAATAAAATCCATCATGTTGACACCGTACTGGCCGAGGGTGCTGCCAACGGGTGGTGCTGCCGAGGCTTGGCCGCCTTTAATTTTCATCTTCAGGTTCGCTTTGATTTTCTTTTCTGCCATATTATTTCCTTTATGATGCGCGTGACGTTTTTGAGAGTGGTAATTTTCGCCAGCTCAGATATATTCTTTCATCGTATATAAGATACGTTTCCAGAATAGTGCTCTGCTCTAACGAAAATTACCCTTGGCTCAAAAGTGCCACTTTACAGTGATTGTGGATTGATTGTAGAAGCTTTCAATCTGAAATCGTGCGTAACGGGTTAGATTATACTGCTTCTGCCTCTGTTTGTCTAGGGTCTAGCGGATATTAGCCGCCGTTATGGAATCTATCTTCAATAGCCTTGGCCTCAGATAAGCGAAAATCGTGCTTTTCGTCATAGTATGGGTCTGGCTGCGGCGAGTCAGTATGGTGCTGCGCGTCTCTGAGTACACCTGCCTCTTGCATTATAGCTTTCACAGCCAATCCATAAGCGGTTTTTAGTTCTTGCACACCATTAAGCCCAGTAACGCGTAGTTCTTCGGCGTCTCCATTGGCATCCCTGGCAGCTAGTCTGAATATTAGTGGTATTTGTTCTAGATCGTGAATAGCGCGGTTAAGCGCCAGTTTTGTATTGATATGAGCCGGGCTGATTTCACTCATTAATTCTAAATTTTACCCCTTAGACCTTTTTGACTTGCAGGCTGTCGAGTTCTACTGGAGTTTCGCGGCCGAACATGTTGACCAGTACTTTGAGTTTGCCCTTCTGTTCGTCTAGCTCGTTGATGGCGCCGTCAAAACCTTTGAACGGCCCGTCAGTGATACTGACCACATCGCCGACAACATAATCCATCTTATGCTTAGGTTCGTCGCGGCCCATGCGCTTCATAATCTTTTCGATCTCGTCGCCCTCTACGGGGGTTGGTTCGGTGCCGGTACCGACAAAGCCGGTGACGCTAGGCGTGTTGCGTACAATGTACCAGGCGTCTTCGGACAGTTTCATCTGCACCAGTACATAACCTTGAAAGATACGCTTTTCTACGACCTTGCGTTTGCCGTTCTTGATTTCGATCATTTTCTCTTTAGGTACCAAAACCTGATAGATCTTGTCTTTCATATCCAGGCTATCCGCGCGTTGGCGAATAGATTCGGCCACTTTTTCTTCGTAACCACTATAGGTATGGATGGCATACCACTGCTTGGTTGTGTCATAACGCTTGTTCATGCTCTAAAGATTATCCTTCTAATTACTTTTTCTAGTACTAAGTCGGCTCCTGCGGTCGCCAGCCCGAATACAATCGCGAAAATCAGAACGGCAAAGGTTAGTTTCCAGGTATCACGGCGCGATGGCCAGGTTACTTGCTTGAGCTCTCTCCAGGAGTCGCGGAAATACTTTGGCCAAAATATACGGCCCAACAACCTGCCAACCCATCGTACGGGACGCAGGCGGAGCGGCCAGCTTAGGATGTATAGCGGCTTTTTGAATGGCCTGGCTGCTTTGCCGGCAGCTTTGCGGACACGGCGTTTCGGTACCTTGTTGGCTTTGGCTTCAGCCTTGGCTGTCTGTTTGGCCGTGCGTTCGCGTACGGTCTCCGTTTTTCGGATGCGCGGTTTACGACCACCGCTGCTACTGGTCGTTATCTCGGTTTTTGTCGCCGATGATGCCGATTCTTTCTTGTCTGCCACCTGGGAATCCATCCTTTAAATTAAAAAAGCTTACTTATAGAGTAAGCCGTCAGGTGTCAATATACTCCCCTGGTTGACTTCTGTCAACCAAATAGAGTTTAGACGTCAGAGACTAGAGATTAGAATGCGGGCGTTAGCCCGCATAAGAAAATTGCCCTTTCAGGGCTTCTGCTTCTGGCTGGGCAATTCAAACTGTTCCCTGATTCGGGCGGTGTGGAAACGACAATATCTGTCCAAGGCGCTAGGTCATGAACTCTATTATGAAACTTCATGACCCGACCGCAGGGAGTCCGCCTTGGCATTGTCGTTTTTATCACCGGGCCGATTCAAGGAACAGTTTGGCCCGAGCTTCTTTGCCTACTTTCTTGTCGGTACAAGAAAGTAGGGATTCGGTTCCTTATCCAAGGAACATCTATAGGGTTGGTTCTTGGTCCAAAGAACAATAAAGCCCTTATGCTATCATTAATTTATGATGAATACACCGCTGATGGCGGCTTTGAGCATAGGTTTGTTTGGGCTTGGATTGGAGTTGCTGGGAGCGTTAGTACCGCATAGGCTGACAAAGCGGATTGCCTATGCCGGTTCGATTTCGGCAACAGCTTTCGCTGTATCACTATACTTGGTCACCTACCTATCAGTGCCGGCAGCTATTATCGGATTTGTGGCGTTGTATCGCTTGGTCAATGCCTTCAGGCTGTTGTATGGCCGCAGCGACTGGCGGCGTTTGACATCAGTGGTTCGCCGAACAACACTGTACCTAGCCGTCTGCCAGTTGATTAGTCTAGGCTTAGCCTGGCAATCTGGTTACTCCGCAGTCTCTGCCCGGCAGTGGCTTTATGTACTACTGACGCTGGCGCTTATGGTAGCTATAATACTAAATATTGCTCTGCACCGTAATCTACGAAGGAGCGCCCTGCGTCCTAGCGACAAATACACGCCCGATGACGCGCTACCTACTATCAGCATCTGTATACCCGCTCGCAACGAGACCGAATCGCTGGCCGCGTGCCTGGAGGCAGCATTGGCTAGTGACTACCCCAAATTAGAGGTACTGGTGTTAGATGATTGTTCGCAAAAGCAGACGTCAGAGATTATCAAAGGTTTTGCGCGTGACGGCGTACGGTTTATCGCCGGCGAACCACCACGGAGCAACTGGCTGGCCAAAAACCAAGCGTACCAGACGTTGTCAGAAGCCGCTACCGGTGAGCTGTTGTTATTTATGGGTGTCGACGTGCGGCTAGAAAAACATGCGGTCAAGGCCATGGCTGCTAGCTTAGCGGCCCGCCACAAACAGATGATTTCAGTAATGCCAAAGGGTTTGCAAAAACCGGGGGCCAGCGGTCTGGCGCAGCCAATGCGTTACTGGTGGGAGTTAGCCCTGCCCCGCCGGCTGTTCAAGCGGCCGCCGGTACTTAGTACTGTCTGGATGATTCGCCGCGAAACACTTATAAAACTAGGCGGGCTAAAGGCAGTCAGCAACACCGTGGTGCCGGAGAGTTACTTTGCACGCGAACTTGCCAAGACCGATAGTTATAGTTTTATGCGCAGCAGCGGACGGCTGGTGATAGGTTCTGGCAAGGAACCTCGCGACCAATGGCAGACAGCTGTCCGGACTCGCTATCCGCAGATGCGGAAACGGCCGGAGGCTGTCATGCTACTCAGTCTAGCCGAGTTAACGGTGCTGGTCCTGCCACTAGGAGTATTCGCGGCAGGCTTTTTTGTATCGCTCGGACTGCTATTTAGTATAGCTGGCGTGACCACAGTGTTACTGGGCCTGTTGCACTGGCGGATTATCCACGCCTGGCAGATTACCGGTTCTGCCTATGTGCTGGTAACATTTCCTCTAGCGGTGTTGGCCGAGCTATATGTGCTACAACTCTCGATGTATAAGTACGAGTTTTCTAATGTCGAATGGAAAGACCGTAACATCTGTATACCGGTGATGCGTGTCATTCCGCACCTGCCAAGAATATAGGGGTGCTACAGAGTATACGGCGCCTCTTAAGTCTGTTGTTTGGGTTCGGCGGACAACAGCTTGGATGGTTCGCGGCTAGGAATAAAGATCGTGAATATCGAGCCTTTGTCGAGTGTGCTTTCCACGGTGATTTCGGCACCAACAAGCCTGGCTAATTTGTTGGTTACGTATAGCCCCAAGCCTGTACCCGAACTTTTACGGGTGCGGTAGTCTTCTGACCGGAAGAACTTATTGAAAATCTTTTCCTGGTCGGTTTTACTCATGCCGATACCAGTGTCTTGAATGATGAATATCGCGCCGCCGTCGCCCTGCTTGGCCGCAATGGTAACAGAGCCGTGTTCGGTATATTTGATAGCGTTAGTAATAAAATTCTGCAAGATTTCACGCACGTAGAGCGAGCTGCTATACAGTAACTCTAGCGCAGGGTCAGTGTGAGTCTCTAATGTCAGATTTTTCTTCTCGACGCTGGGCTGGTAGTTTTCCGCCAGGGTTTTTATCAACTGATGGACATTGATAGACGCGTAATTAACGTCGAGCGTTTTGTTTTCCGCGCGCGACAGAGTGGACAGATCGTTGATAAGACTGCTCAAGAAAAGAATCTGATCTCTGGCTTGATTGACTGTGTTACGTATGTCGCTGAGCTTGCTGTTATTATCTATGCTCATAAGCGTGTTAGAGAGGTTGCCCTCGGCTATAGTAACCGGTGTGCGTAACTCGTGGCTGACGACACTGACAAATTCGTCGCGTTCTTCCTCCAGGCTTTTTTCGTGAGTAATATCACGTACCAACAACACGAATCCGCCCTTGTCTTCGCTGCCAAAATCGGGCTTGACGGGCGCGACGCTCAAGTAGATGTTGATAATGAATTTTTCGTCTAGTTTGAGCAAATAATCACGAGAAATAATCTGGGTTTTGGTATTAGCAACCAGCCGCGTGGCATCAATAGGCTGTTCGTGCTTGTCAAGCAATCGAAGAACATTGCCAATATATTGTCCCTCTAGCGCGGTGTTGCTATCCAGTACGTTCAGCGCGGCGCCGTTGTACAGCACGATTCTACCGAAATGATCAGTCGCTATTACACCGTCGACCATACTGTTTATAAGCGCTTGTAGCTGTCCTTGTTGTGTCTCGGCCATCTCTTGCGGTGGCGGTGGTGCAGTGTTCGTGTCAGTCATAACCGGTTTGTAGTATGGCAGAGTTTAGTGCATAACGCTAGAGCTAAAACTGGATGTTGGAGTTATTATTGTCTGGTGTGTCTTGAGTTCCCGTCGCAGGCGCTTGGCACTTGGTTCGGCCTGTTCGAATCTTCGCCAAAAGGCAGACGAATGGTCTAGGTGTTCAGTGTGAACCAGTTCGTGTAACAGCACGTAGTCAATCAAATGCCAAGGCAGCTGCATGAGGTAGATGTTTAAGACGATATCACGATGCTGGCTGCAGCTGCCCCAGCGCGAAGCTAGTCGTTTTGTACGCACAGAGCTATAGTCAAAACTGTATTTGCCGGCTAAAGTCTTGAGCCGCACCGGAAGTAGCTGGTTGGCCTCCTGCTGGAGCGCCCTTAACGCTCCGCGCTCGGCCGCTTTTTGCACGCTGGCATGCGTAGACGGCATATCTACCGGGCACGATACTGTTACTACATTGTTTTTAACCCTTACTCTTGGCTCCGTGCTTCCTGCTCTTCGCGCGAAACGCAAGCGATGCGCTTTGCCGATATGGTCGTCGTGTTGCAGTGATGGCCGGTGCTTTGGCCGGTGCTTATCCACCCAGTCGCGGCGGCTGAGTATAAATTCAACCCCAGCCTGATAAGGCAGCCAGTACGGCAGGCTGACGCGCGGTTGGCCGTCGCGCGTGAAGCTCAGGCGGATGTTATTGTTACCCCGTCGCTTAGTAAGCGTCACGGGGCCTATATCGGGTAGTTCTACGGTTTTTGTGGCCACGCTAACAGTATATCGAAATTTTCAATTTCCAATCAAAGCCCAATGTACCAATGACTCAATGTGATAAACGGTTTGATTCATCGCGTCATTGTAAATTGAATGGAAATTAGAAAATTGATTCTGCGCTTTAGCGCAAGACGATATTGCGGCGGTGATTCTTTGGGTCGCCGGGTTGCGCCGGCTGCGGTACCAGGTTGACAAGTTCGGGTTTAATCATTTTGTGCGCGGCATCGGAAGTCTTGACTACTTTCATATCGGACAGCTTTTTGAGCACCGAGCTAAGCTGCCCCACAAAAGTATGCTTGCCGCTAACTACTACAAAATCTTCGGTTGGTTCCGGGTGTTGCATGTAGCTTGCCAGCTGCTTGAATGCCTCTACGTCGTAACCAACGGCGTACTGATCATCATGTTTACGGCGGTCACGCTTGTGGTTGCGTAGGTATGCCGTATCGGCATCGACCTGCAGCCAGACCACTATGGTTGCGGCTTTGTACTTTCTGGCTAACTCGCGCAAAGCCCTGCGCTGGCTGATACGCATGGCGTTCATATCATAAATCACGCTGATTCCAGCATTCAGAAATTCAGCGGCCATGTAATTCATAATGCGCCCAAGAGCGGAATTTTCTTGTTTAGAAAACCGCGGTTGTTCGAACAGTTCATGGCGGATACGGTCTTGCTCTAGATGGGCGGCGTCAAAAGCCTCGTTAAACTGGCGCGCGAAATACGTCTTGCCCGATCCGGGGAAGCCGTACAAAAGTATCAGCACGGGCTGGCTTGACGCTATCCTTCGTTTGCTCATATAAACGCTATTTTATAACAGATATAACCAAATAAAAAATCATGTGTCCCAAACACGCGTCCCGGGGTGACAAAATAACAGATATGAGGTATGATTGTGCCTGTATTTGCGGCTTAGCCAAAATACCAAACCAAGCGGCTTGCCCGCTGTTTGGAATTTTGAGGGGAGTAGGCTGGCCTGGGGTTGCTAGAATTGCTGAGCAAATTTATTTTGTCAGCAATCAAGGCAACCTCAGCCTTACACTCCGACGACGCAGGGGCGTAGCTCAGCTGGTTAGAGCGTTGGTCTCCAAAACCAAAGGCCGTGGGTTCGAATCCCCCCGCCCCTGCCAAACAAGATGAATAGCCTCTTCGGAGGCTTTTTTCATCTTTCAGGGCTTGGTCT
This sequence comes from uncultured Candidatus Saccharibacteria bacterium, assembly GCA_964458165.1. GTDB lineage: Bacteria > Patescibacteriota > Saccharimonadia > Saccharimonadales > JACDBH01 > CAYWFI01. The sequence continues at coordinate 21,486 of CAYWFI010000004.1, read as the reverse complement.
AACACTGCTTAAGATGAGCTTTTATACTCAGGTTAATACCTTACATACCTTGAGCAGTTCTTGCAGGCGGCTGCCACTATAACTGGCGGTTTTTGAAGATTAGCATCTTGAGGTTGTCGCCGTGCATAATCAGACCAAAGGCTGCCGCAATTGCCAGTACCAATGCGAGCGTTGTGAAGACATTATTGCTTTGGCTTAATATTGTTGCCGGTACCGAGCTCGTGGTAGCGGTCGAGCTGGGCGGATCTATCTGGCTGACGCTGGCTAGTATCATGCCGCCATCGTTGTCGTCATCCTCGAAGCTGACACTAAATACCATAAACCGATTGTGCGGGTTATTGGTCGGTGACGGTTGATTAATCTGGCTGGTTGCCGATACATTATGAATACCAGTAGCTGGTGTTTGGCTATAACTCTCGATTATCGGCCCGTTGCCGTAAGCGGTATTAATACCAAAGCTACCGAACCAATCGCCCAGGACATTTATGAATAGTATGCCAAACCAGCCAGTCAGACTGAACGAGCTGTCCATTACGTTTGCCAGGTTGACAGATGCCGTGGCGTTACCGCTGGTGGCGTTACCGGCACTAGTATTGTAGCTAACCTCAGCGTCTCCACTGATAGCGCTAACATCTATATTGTTGTTAATCATCATGTTATTTTCTATGTTGTATTCACCGCCGGGTGTTAGGTAGCTGTTTTCTGTTAAACCGCCGCCAAAGGCTGCCGCTGTGCTGCCCTCCGGCGCGTTGGTTATAAATCCTACCCACTCGCCCTGGACATTAACAAATACCAACAACGCGTCACGGCCGACAACCGTATGCCCAGTTAGGTTGAATACTGTCAAATTGGTAGCAGCATTGCCACTGGTAGCGTTGCCGGCGTTAGTGTTCATGCTTATGTTGGCTGATCCGCTGGCGGCATTCATACTTACATTATTAGTAACCGATTGACTGCTGTTTAGTTCTGCTAATATGTTGCCGCAGGTGGGGCATAGACTGATCTCTGTTGTTGGCACGTTGGCTGCAATCAGTTCGTTAATTACGTCGCTGGCAACTATAATATCGCCCTCTAGATTTCCGTGGACATTAATCACGCCAAGGAATGATTGACCAGAGGTGATTGAGCTGCTGATCATATTAATAACGTTGGCCAGTGCCGCGGCGTCTCCAGTAGTCGCGTTACCGGCTGTTGTGTTGCTAGACACGGTAGCATTGCCAGTAGACGCGGATAGATTTATATCGTTATTAATGGTGTTATTGGTAGTGGAATTGACTATAGTCTCGCCGCAAAGCGAGCAGTTGCCTGCCTGGATGCCCGAAAAAAGCGATGGGTCAATTATAATATCGCCAACATATTCGCCTTGGATATCAGCAACATATATTTGCGGCAACAGCCCATCGGCACTCCAGGTCGACTGGAGCATGTTCAATACATTTGCCATAGCTACGGCATCACCACTAGTAGCGCTGCCGGCTGTCGTGTTTTGGAGGACTGACGCATTGCCGGTTATGGCACTGGAATCAATCTGGTTGTTTATTGCCGCATTGCTAAGCAGATCAGCATGCGTGTAATTGTTATTATTTGGCGATACGCTTATCTCTTGGCCTGGTCCAGGCAACGTAGCTGCGCTCAGCGGTAGAGCTGCCTGATGGACCGGGTTGTGACTAGTTGCTTGCTGGTTGCTGCTGGGTCCTGCCAGGGTCTGCGGACTAACTGTCGGTGTTTCAGTATCCGCCGCATTAGATGATTGTGCCTGTGGTGCGTGCTCTGGGCTTTCTGGAGTCGGGTTAACGGGGGTTTTTGTAGGATGCTTTATGGTAGTCTGCCTAGTAACAGGATCCCAAGTGTAATATTTGCTTTCCCACAGACCTGTCTCAGGATTATAGATAAAACTAGGTTCTTTTGGTTTGGGCGGCTGTTCAGTACTTTGTGCCACCGGTTCCTCTGGAGTGGAGGCTTCTGCCGGAGGGTTGGTTACATCTGCTTCTTCGGCGAATATTTTCGCGGACAACGAAACGTTGCCTAGAGTTATAAAGTAAACACTAACGACAGCATAAATTAATAAGCGTCTTAGCCGGTTCGTGAAATCTCTCATGCAATGGTGCCTCCTACCTCACACTAAAATACAATTCGTAACAATGTCTTGACTCACACACCCGGCAAGAGTGAGCTTGTCGAGGCTCGCTCTTGCCGTGTCTCCCTTTGGATTTTTCCTGGGCGCGCGGGGTGCCATTCGACTCTAAAAGCGTGGGGTTTAAGGTCTATGATGGCCGCCATCTGTTTGAGTTGTTGCTTAACTTAACTAGAACCGCTAAATCGCCTAATTGGTAACAGAAAGACTGAAGACTGTGCTACTGGAGTTGGACGCATCGCCACTGGTTGCATCGCCGCCCGTAGTGTTTAGGAAAACAGCTGTGTTTCCGGTCTTTGCTACCTGTTTGACGTTGTTATTGAAGTTAACATCGGTTTTATTGTTGACCTCAACACGAGAATTATTCTCGTGCTTAATCTCGTTTTTCGACAGCGGGCCAGTATTGTCTATACTGCTGCTGTTCCCGCCACCTCCACCATTGCAGGCGCAAGCCAGGGCGGCACTAGACGAACCGCTGTTGTCGATGGAAAGATCTGCTTCTACGCTGTTCTCGTTGCTAGCGTCACCGCTACTCGCGCTACCACCGGTGGTGTTGAATTTGACCCAAGCATCACCGCTGCTGGCGTATTGGTCAGTGTCAATCCTCGCGTCGACATCAGTCCTGTTGTTTAGATTAACCCTAGAGTTGTCTTTGTCGCTGATTTCATTGCGCGAACCAGGTCCGGTTCCGTCAATTGCACCCGAGTTGGCTGCTACGATACCGCCAGTAAGCCCCACGCTCACCAATACCGCAACAAATAAACCAAGTAACTTTTTCATAAGCTACCCTCCTTGTTGTTATTAAATTAGTTACCTCGGACACCTCGTCCGACCCACGCGCGATTTTTAGTTTTTTTGCAAAACTCGCCAAGGTCGAATGACGTGTGTTGTTTCACCGCATAATTAATCACCCTCCTTTACATCGGTTTTCGTATGTATGGATATGGAGGATGCATCGCTTGTGCCGCGTATACGTATGTTGGTTTTAGTGTCTTTGTCCTGGTATGTCTCGCGGTAAGTCCCGTTCTTGGGCAGGGTGACCGCCTGTCCGTTTACGGTGACCGATGGAGTCTGCGACGGATCCTGTTTGGGTGTTTCTGTAGTCTGACGTGATTCAATACTAATGGAAATTGTCCGGTCGTGGGCCACATTTGCTGTTGTCTGTTTGTCTACCGGTGTTATATTGGGAGCGGTCTCTTCATTTACGGCGGGAGTGCCGGCAGTTGTAACTGGTACGGTTTCATGTTCGTTGGGCAACATATCCGCAAAATTTACATCCGTGTCACTTTGATTTGCATAAAAAGTAGCGACACTCACAGGTGCTAGAGCTATAAAAAAACCGGCAGCTATAGCAATAGCAGCCGGTGTTTTGGACAATTCAAGAAAGTTTCGCCAGCTCTGGAACCGAGTTATGTTCGTGTTCAGAGTGTTTGTGTGTGGTTTTTGGTTCCTTTTGTTATCGTGACGTATTAATACGTGCTTCATAACGAACCCCCACTAATAAGTTGTAGAACAATGTCGTAGGAACTAAACCCTACTATTTAATAATCTACTTACAACTCATACATGTCAATACCAAAACATGCATATGCTTGTGGATAAGTATCATCTACTTCTTAATATATATGCGAGAGTCGGTGCCTTTCGTTACGTATTACCATAATATTATCATAAGCTTATTATGGCTGCAAAGACATAATTTGAAACGCCTGCAACAAGTACGTTAGTTTCCTGAAATGCGTCTGCGGGCAATAGTAAAGCCCTGTAGACCGCATGGTGTTCAGTCGGATAAGGGACACGGGATGAAAATAATTATGCTTTAAACAGAAAGTTTAGTAATCTTTATCTATGCAACCATAAACTCTAAAAGGGTGCTTGTGAGTAACTTGAGAGTAACATTAGATAGATACAATACGCCGTACACTAAAGTGTTGTTTGTTGTAGCCTTAGCAATTCTTGGCGTCTCAATGATTGCCGTGATATTCGCGGCGGGTCCATCAAGATCCTTTGAGGCAGAATCCGGTACTCTGTCTGGGAGTGCGCAAAAAATTAGCGATCAACAAGCATCAGATGGTCAAGCAATAATATTTAATCCCGCCCCGCCTCCTTCGTCGAACGGTACATATCCACTAAAGGCTAGCGATAACGGAAGATATTTACTAACTGCGGATAATAAATTTTATTACTATATCGCTGATGCGGGGTGGTTCGCTCCGGCACGCATGAATCAGGCTGATATTGTTACCTATCTGAATGACAGGAAGAGTAAAGGTTTTAACACTATTCAAGTATCGGTTTTGATGTTTCCTAACTTAGGCACGCTTCCGAACGTATATGGTGCCAGTCCGTTTATTAACAATCTAGACATAAGTCAACCAAGAGAGGTCGGTGCCAGGACCTCAAACGCCAATAGTTCTGATTATGACTATTGGGATCACATAGATTATATAATTGATCAAGCGGCAAACAGAGATATGCAGATAAACTTAATCCCATCCTGGTATGGTTGGGCGGGTTGGGACTGGCGGGGGTATGTTAGTAACTCTAACGCGACAGCATACGGGACATTTCTAGGAAAAAGATTCGGCGATAAACCAAATATTATGTGGACACTGGGTGGCGATAATAACCCTGACCTATCAGGTTCTGGAGTTTCTAATGTCCCGGCAGGAAAAGATACTTCAGATAAAACGCAGGCTACGCGTAATATGGGGCAAGCAATCCGTAATAACGAGTCAATAAGACACCTGATGAGCTATCATACTGATAGAACCTTCTCAAGCAGTGATTTTTTCCATAACGACTCCTGGCATACAGTATCTTTTGCCTACTCGGACGAATTGCCATACAAAATCGTACAGCCTACCTATAACCGCGCTAATCCAAAGCCAATAATTAATCCCGAAGCATTCTATGACGCAAGAGAGACATTGGACAGAACCGTACCTGCCAATACCCTGCTTGATGATCGAGGGCTAAGAGCGCAGGCATATTGGACTTTCCTGAGCGGAGGCGTCGGATTTGCCTACGGACACGAACAGGTATGGGATGTGAATTCAGTTTGGAAAAACGCCCTTAACGCGAATTCTTCGAATGACATCAAGAGACTGGCGACGTTTTTTGATAAATATCGGACGGAACTAGTACCTGACCATAGGGCGAATAATACAGTTAAATTGCTAACTGGCGGTTACGGCACGGTTAATACAACAAACTACTCAACCTCTGCAATAGCCAAAAACAATTCAGTAGGCCTAGCTTATTTTCCTAACAACAGGAGCGGTATAGTCGTTAATATGACGGCGCTTGGAGGAGGAAATATTAAATTATCGTGGTTTAACCCGGCAAATGGGTCCACGACTGATGCCGGTACTTTCCCGGCTAGCGGCACAAGATCGGTGTCGTATCCAGCAGGCTTTCAGGACGCGGTTCTTGTAGCCGAGAAGCAATAGCAGCTACCGGATTATTCCCCTATTCTTTATGGCGTTGGTCCTGCCTCGGGTTTTGGTTTAGTGCCTACAAGTATAGTTTTATCCATCGGGTCTACCGTGTAGCTGGGCGGTGTATAGCCTTCGGAATCTGTCGTACAGGTGTACGTATAACCCTCATAACCACCAATAGAGCTTGTTTCGCCCACGTACAGATAACTCCGCTCCTCATAGGTCGTGTTATAAGGGATCGGTGTCTTTGTGCATACAGAGGCTACGTACGGCTTTTGTTTAGGTGCTGAGTTACCGCTCCTCGATGTAGTATTTGTTGTTCCGGGACGCGTAAGGTGCTGGACAACCACTAGTTGCTTCCCTGTATTTACATAGTTATCACTTTGACAGACACCGAAACCTACCTCCGTGAACTTCGTGGCAAGTAGGTTTTCCTTGTGGCCTGGGCTATTCATCCAGCCCGTAATAACATCCGTCTCCTTGATAAACCCATAAGCCAGGTTTTCGCCGGCTGTTTCGTATGCGTACCCGGTGTCCGTTATGAAACGCCAGGGCTCATTGCCTGCCGGGTCTTTATGCGACCAGTAGTCTTTTGCTACCATATCTTCACATTTTTTCTGCGCGCCAGCGCTTAATTTGTCACTCAGAGTCAAAGGATTGACCCCAGCTCCGCCACGCTCTCTGTTGGTGGCTTCAAGCAGTTTCGCGTTGTCAAAAGCCAACCCCTCAGAATAATCGGCATTGCCGGCTACAGCATTAGACTCAGGGGTTGCCTGAATTTGGTTCTCAACTCTAAGGAAATTCTCATCTTCGTAGCTGGCGAGTAAGAAAATAGTCGTACCTATCGCGGCAATGAATATAAGTATGGATAGCACCGTAAACGTACGCCTTGTCCATCTGATAAGCGTGTGCTTCTTTTTCCTGAGCAAGAAGACAAATAGCAATAATAGGCCAGCCAATACAAAGGCATCCAGCCAGGTTGCCATGACAAAATCATTTAGCGTTAGTACGCCTTCGTCGTCCAGACTTAGTCCTATCAGCGACCCGCCAATCATAATACCGGCTATGAACACAAGGAACGCTGCAGAACTAAACCAAATTCCCTTAAGAAACAGGCGCTTTATAGATATCTTGCGCCGTTTCTTCTCAGTCTTCTTTTTTGGGTTTTTCATCTAAAAGGCATTATAGTTTCTAGCTTCGGTAAATACCATCTTGCGGTATGATCTTAGGCGTAGGACAGCGGCCAAACGGCGACCATCATAGCTACGGATTAAACTAATTCGTGAGCCGTTATATTTTGCCTAAGAGGGCGAAGTACTGTCAGCACTCTGGCAAAAAGAGTACAATTTAAGTTAAGAACGAGGAGTAGATATGATTTTTGCCCAGAGTAATATGAAGAAGTTTCTGTACACGCCCGGCACTTTCTTTGAGATACCCGAGTTCCAGCGGCCGTATTCTTGGCAGACTACTAACGTTGATGAGTTCCTGAACGATTTGGAAGAATGTATCGCTAAGGGTAAGAATCACTACTTCGGTACGGTAGTTGAAGTTGAAGACACGCAGAGTGTTTATTCTAAAGCTATCATTGACGGACAACAGCGCGTCACTACTTCACTTCTCATGATTGCCGCTATTTATCACATGGCGAAAAAGAACCCGGCATTACTGGAAAACCCAGAAACAACAGCCGATAAACTTGAGTATCAATTCCTTATAAACAAAGACCTGGACAACAACCGCGTAAAACTCCGCACCGTAACCACAGACAACGAGATTCTTCAGCGAATTTTTAATGCTCGCGGCGAAGAATCAGAACTGGATTTAAAAGACCGCCAGAGTAATGTTTATAAAGTCTACTCTAAGTTCCGGGATTACTTCAGCAGGAAACAGGGCGGTCTGGATAAATACATAGAGGGCCTTTCGCACTTTGAGATAGCAGTTCTGACGCTGGTTGCTGGTGACGACAACCCGCAGCGAGTATTTGAGAGTATCAACTCCACCGGTAAACCTTTGTCTGACGGTGACAAGATCCGCAACTTTGCACTCATGCTGAACAACAAGAACCTAAGAAACCATGTCTATGACGAATACTGGCGTGTGATAGAACGCACCTTAACTGATGTAAACCAGGATTATATCACCGACTTTTTTAGGTATTATCTGATTTCTAAAAAACAATCCAATATTAAGCTACCGGAAGTCTATTCGGAGTTTAAGAAACAATTTGAACGACATGTAGGAGAAGACCAAGAACTTGAGCTAATTGACAGGTTTTACGGCAATATTAAAAGATCACTCAAGTTTTATGAGCTTCTGAAACTAACCGATACTAGCGCTATTAAAGATAACCCAGAGTTCTTAAAATACGACAGTATCGCAGAAACCGTTTTTCGCATGCGCTATCTTCGGGTCGATCTGTATATCCCATACGCTATGTCGGTACTTGGATATCATGCTGACGAGCAAATAACAGACGAAGAACTTTTAGAAGTATTTAATCTCATAGAGTCGTACTTTTCTCGCCGTGTCGTAGTCAATTTCTATGTAACCAGTGTGGACAGGTTCATGGCCTCTCTACACAAACAAGTTCTTGACTATCTACGGCGCGACAGAGAGGCAAGCTATGTAGACGTTCTTAAGTACGTCATTCTGAGCCAGACAGGTCAGACGCAAATGCCGAACAGCGATGACTTTGAAAATGCCGTACGAACCTATCCATTCTACGAACAGCACGGCAATTCCGTTCTGTGCTACGTATTGTCGGCAACCGATAACGGCACAAAAGAATCTAAGCAGACCTTGCACTCTATCGTTGAAGACGGTCTTCAGCTTACAATAGAGCATGTAATGCCGCAGACTCTCACAAGCCCGGAGTGGAAAGAAATGCTAGGCGAAGACTACGAGCGTATTCACGGTGAATATCTGCATACTCTCGCCAACCTTACGCTCACTGGCTACAACTCGGATTACTCCAACAGGCCGTACCGCGATAAGATGACGCTGGAAACTAAGGACAAGAAGACAGGCGAAGTTAAGAAAGTCGGTCTTCAGTATAGTCCCCTGCAAATCAATAAATGGATAGCATCTCACGATACTTGGAACGAAGATACTCTTAAGGAACGTCAGGACTGGTGGCTTGAGAAGCTTAATAGCGTATGGCCTCTGCCTGTTACATCATTCCATCCTGTCGAAGAAGATACGTCCGTATTCTTACTAGACGATATTGATCTAAAGGGTAAAGGCATTAAGTCTGTTGAGGTATTCGGTAAAAAGGATTCTATCTCTACCTGGGCGGACGCCGTAGACGCCATAATTGAAGCTATATATGACAATAACCCCGACCATTTCCTAAAAACTGTGAATGCCGATGAGTGGTTGTCTAAGTATATACAGACAGACGCAACGGCCTTCAGTTCCAGCAGAGAGATAAACACCACCGGCTATTTTGTAAACACAGGTACGAATACAAACGCCAAGCGACAGCTTGTTCTTAACCTGGCTAACGCGCTCAATTTGTCCCATGACAGCATAAAGGTTGAGCTTAAAATTTATGGCGGTAATGAAACAGAGGACAACGAGAACTAAACGACCCCCTAATCTATAAACGTCAGCCATTGACAATCATTATCCATAAGTACACAATACGCTTATGATGCAGCGTAGGCGCAGCTTGGCCGTTATTATTAGCACTTTGCTGGCGGTTATTATTATCTTTTTTGTATCCGGATCTTTAAGCGCGCCGGAAGCGGAGCTGACAACCGGTAGTTTCCAGGACGGCCAGACAGTGTCGCTACGCGGCGAACTGGTTTGCCTGCCCCCTGCCGATCAAAGCAACCCGCAAGTTACTCTGGAATGTGCTTACGGTTTTCTGGACGAGTCTGGTACGTACTACGCCGTACAAGACACTACATCGGACTATTCCCTGCTGGCGGGTGTGCCGATGGGCGTAGTGGTACAAATAGAGGGTGTGTACCGTCCCTCTGCCAACGATTATTATCTGCAAAATGGCACGATAGAACTAAAAACCGTTACAGAATAAATACGCCATATAACGTAGTTACCATTTTTTTGATTTTATCCGAAATTTCTTCCAGATTAAGCCGTCTAAGAACAGATGGCTAAAATAGCCAGTCGCGGCCGCGCCGTAAAACAGTAATCCCAGCGCCAGGTTATCTTGATTATAAACATACGGCACCAGCACAATTGGCAGCGGCACGACTGCAACCGCCCATTTTTTATGCGTCCAGCCGCGGTGCTTGCCGATGATAGGCAGCATGGCCAGTAGGCCCAAATAAGCAGCCGCCTCTAATCGGCCCGCCCAAATTAGCCAGATATCCAGACCGAAGGCGGTCAGGAAAAAGATATCCTGCCCGCGCGAGTTAGTATCGACATCTGGAAACAGCCCGAACAATATGCCGACAACCATTAGCCCGAACAAAATCTGCGTGTTACTGAGGAAAGTATCGGTACCATCCAGCAATGCCAGCGGAATCCAGGCAATCGCCAATATGTAGATGATTACAAATATCGTCGCCCCGAGCGTATGTCCTTTGTACCCTGCCATACTACTTATGATAGCAGGAGGCGGTAAGGCGGTGTATCATTGCAATATCTACTACTATAAGTTATAATATATGTCATTATGTCGAGTCCAGAAACGCCGGTCTTCGCGGCCGTTCCTAACTTTAATATGGCCGACAGCCTTTCTTGCCTGCTCCCGCAGCTCATAAGCCAGGGCTATGACCAGGTGTATGTTTTGGATGACGCGTCAACTGACTCCAGCAGAGAGGTTGTGGAGGGTTTTGCCCCTCAAGTAACTTTCGTGCCGGGAGACAAAAATGTCGGGGCCGGCCCGAACCGCAATAGAATAATAGATGCCCTAGAAGAAGACGGCGTCATTCACTTTATAGACGCGGATATGGATCTTATTACCGAAAATAATCCGGAATCTGCCCGGCTATTAGCATCAAGGGAGCGCTGTGCTTTTGTTGGCGGTATGATCCTTGAAGAAACGGGTCTGCAGTTTCCGTTTAACTTTGGGCCCTCTATGAACCTCAAGCAAAAATTTATTGCTCGGCGTCATGTCCATATAGCGCAGCTGGCAAAAACAGATCCGCCGGCTGCTGCCGAGCTTCGCGCCAGGTATACGAAATCTCTGCGGAATTGGCCGGATACTCTTGATCAAGATCAAAAACCAAGAAAAGTAGATTGGGCAACAGAGGGTAATTTGATTATCGACTCAAAAGTATTTAGAAAACTGGGTGGTTTTGACAGTCGGCTCCGCCACCACGAAATTCAAGATTTCGCATGGCGGGCAGAAAAGCAAGGACTCGATGGTTTTTTTGATCCATCCATAGTGATGAGGCACAAGAACATAGATGTCAGAGGCAAGAGGCGCAGACCTGATGCCTATAAGGCGCTGATTAGGCTGGCCGTAAAACACGGTGCTAGCCGCATGTTAGACTAGCGCGACTACGGTCAAGTTAACGCAGGCCGAGCTTCTTAGTACATGCTGGCCACTGGCCCCAGCCGCTGCGGGCTTGCAGAATTTGGCCGCGCAAAATTTGCTCTTCGCGGCTGTGCTGGTGCGGCAAGCCGGTGCCACCGACTGCCCGCCAAGTGCTGGGGAGGAACTGTAAACCACCGTAGTAACCATTGCCGGTGTTAATAGCCCAGTTACCGCCGGATTCACATCGGGCCAGAGCATCCCAGACGCTGTCGTCGGCGACAGCCGGGGCGCTAGTCTGTTGAACAGGAGTGGGTTTGCCCGCCGAAACTTCCCTGCGGGCAGTTTTTGCGGGTAAAGGCGCGGGCAGCGGGCGGCTGGCCAGCTGTTCGTCCGGCAAAGGAACGCGGATCTTCTCGCCCGGATTGATTACATTAGGGTCGGCAATTGACTCATTGGCATCGAACAGCCGCCGCCAAGTGGTGCCGTGTGCCGCTGCGATTTTGCTTAAAGTGTCGCCTTTCGCCACCTCTGCAGTAACTGGCTGTGGTTCTGCTGGGGCTGGCTCCGCGGCTTCCTCTGGCTGTTGTTCCGTGCTGGCGGCCAGGACTTCGCCGTCTGACTCGTCCGCGGCTTGATCAAATATTGACGAAATAGTTATGTCACCGAGGGCAAAACCCGAAGTATTGTCTTGGGCGGACGCAAGCTGCGGCCCAAAAACTGACGACAGAAAAACCGACAATAAAAATGCCGCCTTAATAGCTGGTTTTTTCATAAATTTATTACTCCCTTATAACCCTATGCGAATAACGTCAATACCGGAAATGCGGCAAAAACGGCTGCCTGCTCTCTTAGGACAGGCAGATTAATTACTGTTATATTTTCGAGATTTGCATAGAAAATTTTATGGCTCTTCTACCTCACACGTAAAAAAGACACAAAGGCCAGCATAGCAACATGAAAATATATGTCAATGATTACCAAAAGCATTTTGTAGCAATACTGCCGCGAAACAATCTGTTATTACGTGCAATATACTGCGTGCTGTAAAATTTACAAATTTCCAGTAAATAAATCTTGTTTGAGCTGGTTTTTTGGCAGCCCGGCTGCCACTAGCAACTGTCCTAGCTGATGCACCATTTGCTCGGGACCAGATATGTATATCAAGCTTTCCAGCCACCGCGGCAGCAGTGTTGACTCGGGTTCAATAATAAAGCGTTTATCGGTGATTACAAGGCTGAAATCTCTATGATGTTGCTGCCAGCGCTCCAGCTCGGTTTGGAATACTGCTGGATTGTCTTTGCTGCTATATAGCAGTGTGGCTTCAAGTGGTTTTTGCTCGTGAATACTTTGCGCCAGCATTGCCCGGAACGGCGTGATGCCGACGCCGGCAGCCAGAAAAAGCTTGGGGCGGCCAGTGTCGTTCCAAACAAAATCGCCATCGATGTTGTGACCATCGAGCTCATAGCCTTTTTTTAACCTGGCTAGGTTTTGTTTGAACTCACTACTACTTACTCTTGTAGTAATTTGTACATGCCCTTCACAAGGGGCGGACGCGATAGTAAAACGTCGTTCTTCCGTGCCCCAGGTGGGCCGCGGCAGCTCCAGGCGGATAGATTGCCCGGCTTGCCATTCTACTGGTTCCAGGGGTTCAAAAAAGAATGACCAGATATCACCGATCTCTCGTTTTTTGTCCCTGAACCGTAACTTCATAGGAACCATTGTAACTTACGAATAGGTATTGACCTGCTTCGTAGTGCTAATGCTATACTACTATTAGTCACGTGTGGGCTTGTTGGTTAACCCCAAAATTCCTCCGCGCGGGCTTTACGCAAACTATAGCCGTCTTACCTCTTTGGTCGGATGCCTATCATATCAATTTCGTCTAGTAGCAGCGTGTACGTTAAGCTGCCACACCCCTTTAATCAACTAAAGCGGAGTGATTTGATATGCGTAACAGCCTCTTCTCTTCTAATAAAAATAAAAACGTGGTGGATGTGTTGTTTAGCTTTAATGGACGCGACCAGTACGCCCGGCCTGTGCGTCTGACCTGGAACGGCGAGGATTATTTCCTTGGCGGGGTACAGTTTTGGTACGCCGAACATCGTGCCAATGTACTGGTGCATCACTACCGTGTTAGCGATGAATACGGCGAGTATACTTTTGAGCTGTCTCTAGAAACCGAGAATCTGACCTGGAGTCTGGATAAGGCTACTAAGGCGGCTTCGATAGGCTCATTTGCGGGCCGGAATTTCGCGGGGGTAACGGTATGAATAAATTCTCAAGTACCAATTTTCAATTTTCATTCAATTTCAATTACCTCAATGAATCAATTAGCGCGGCTTCGCCGCTGCCTTCATTGAAAATTGTAAATTGTAAATTGAGAATTGCTCCTGAAGGGGGGTTGCCATGCGTGAATCATTAGACGAACCTGTTAGCGTCGTGTGGTACTACAATGCCCGAACCAAACACATGCAACCCTACATGCTGACCTGGAATAATCAAGAATATTACCTTGGCAAAATAGACTTCTGGCACAAGACTTGGGCCGGGAAGCATCAGGTTCATCATTTCTCTATCGCCGACAAACAGGAGCGAGTTTATTTTAAGTTAGCCCTACACACCGACAGTCTCCAGTGGACGCTAGAGGAATATATGACAGCTGACGAAATGGCACCTACTTACGGAAGGAGCGAAGCATGAATCCCGTTATAACCCAAAAGACGACCATTCGCATACTGGCGGTTGAACCCCGGCACATTGTTTCAGCCACCCCAGCAACTAGCGGAAAGTGGGTTATAACGGGATGAAAAACCGTCGTAAGCACGCCCAGCGCGAAGAAGTCAGACAGATACTGCATGCCATGCGTCTAGAACTGGCCGCCCAACGACTTGTCTATGAGCGCGAGCCGGACAAGCGCAAGGTCGTGCATCTAAATGAAATAATCACGCAAGCCTCTGTTCAGGTACGCGGTTCTGCGGGGCGCGTGTGATCAAGTACCGACTGCATCATGGCCAGTGATGCCTCGCCGGCGCTGATAGGATATTTACCATATTTGTTGGCATCATCCACAATCTTTTGGATAAACTCAGCCGGTATGGCATCCTCTCCTGTCTCTGTTTTGTTTGTTCTTTGGTATCGACGGGCTTCTCGCAGAGCGGCTCGCCAAGCCCGCGTAATGGTGCCTTTCATTGGGATATCCGTGGGGCTAGTAACAAGACGATTAAAGTCTTCTCTGGTGAGCCCTGCCGGGTTACGCTCCCATATATCGTCCTCTGTAATAATCCGGAATCCTACCGGATCCACTTGCAAGTTATGTATTGCTGCCAGTTCGCCTAAATCTTTCATAACAGTTTCCACCACATCAGGATCTTGCAGTGATTCGCCGCGCACCATAAAGCCTCGCTCTCTAGCCATGTAGAAATTATATAACATTTATGACCATGAAAGATAATAATTTACCAATTAGCCATTCGCAGCCGCGGGTTATGCATATAGACCTGAACTCTTGCTTTGCCATTATCGAGCAGCAGGCTAACCGATTGCTGCGCGACCGGCCGGTGGCCGTGGCGGCTTATGACACGCCGCGGGGCTTTGTGCTGGCGGCCAGCTACCAGGCCAAGCGCAAGGGGATCCGCTTGGGCGTCAATGTGGCCCAAGCCCGTCAGCTCTGTCCGGATATTATCATCATGACACCCGACCCGGCCAAATACCGTGAGGCACATCGCAGGTTCAAGAACCTGATGCTGGAATATACCGATGATGTTTCGCCCAAAAGTATCGACGAGTTCGTGCTGCATCTGGAAGGGTCGCCCAAAGTTCGAGCTGGGATAGCAATAGAAGCTATCGCTCTGGACATCAAACAACGGATACGGGAGCACATTGGCGAGGCCGTAACCGTCAATATCGGCATCGCGCCCAACAGGTTCTTAGCCAAGTTCGCGGCTGGGTTTGACAAGCCCGACGGCATGCGGCGGATCGACCATACCAATCTGGAGGCAACGTACGACGGAATGAGTCTGGTTGATCTGCCCGGTATCAACATCCGTTACCAGGCGCGGCTGCGACAATATGGCATCATGACTCCGCTGGATTTTTTGCGCGCCGATCGACGCCTGCTAGAAAAAGTCGTCTTCAGGGGTATTACCGGCTACTACTGGTATTTGCGCCTGCGCGGTTACGAAACTGACAAATACGAGTCCAAACGGACCCAAATTGGCCACCAGTACGCCCTGCCCCACAAAACCACCGATAAACAAGAACTGGCGCGGTTGCTGATGAAATTGTGCGAAAAAGTAGGCCGTAGACTGCGCAAGGTTGGTCTGACCGCCGGCGGTATCCACCTGTACCTGAGCTTTGTCAATTATCAGGATGCGCCCAAGAGAGATAACGGTTTTATAGGCGGCGAGAGGCTGGATAGCCGTAACGCCTGGCACCACGGCGAAAAGGTCGGCTTTCGCCTCTATAGCACCGAAAGCATTTACCGCGCCGCCAAATCACTGCTGCAAAGGGCCGAAATCTACGACAAAGTACGCGGTATGAGCATCACGACCTTTGGCCTTGCCCCGGCTGACCCGGAACAGTTGAGTTTACTGAGTGATGAGCGTAACTTCGGCGCCGAACGGCACGTGTCGGATGCGGTTGACGAGATAAATAACCGCTACGGCGAGTTCGTTATAGTCCCGGCCGCCATGATGGACATGCGCGGTGAAATTCTGGACCGCGTGGCTTTTGGCAGCGTGCGCGATGTTTAGAGGGGGGTTAATGACTGTATGCAGATACCCCTAACTCTTCTTATTGTACATTATAGCACACTTGTCAATATAAGTCAATAGGTGACGAGGATTTTACAGATTATTTCTATAAATAAAGGGGTTGTAACAAAGCGCTTACGCTCGGTATAATGAGGCTAAACAAACTAAGTACCTAAAAACAGAGGGCAATGAAAGTATTGATGTTAGGGTGGGAACTCCCGCCCCACAACAGTGGTGGTCTTGGTGTGGCTTGCTACCAGCTCTGTAAAGCCCTCTCTGAAAAAGGCGTGGATATTGATTTTCTAGTTCCCTATACCGCCGATCACCCTGATATTGATTTTATGAATGTGATTGCCGCTCATCCGCAAGACGCCAAAGTGCTTTTTAAGAGCGGCATAGCGTACGACAGTTTCAAGTTTATTGCCACCGATGGCAGCGAACACTGGCTGGATATGCATGGCCAGCAGTCTCTGTACGAGACGACTGTCGGACGGCTGGCCTTACTGCTTGATTACGATGTTATTCATGCTCATGATTGGCTGACGTTCCGGGCGGCAATGAAAGCCAAGCAACTGTCGGGCAAGCCGCTGATCGCCCACGTCCACTCTATAGAGGCCGATCGGGCCGGGTTTGAGGGCGGCGGCAATCCGCTGGTGCGCGAAATCGAAGAAACGGGTTTATTGATGGCCGACAGAGTTATTGCCGTTAGTCAGTTCACCAAGGATGCCATCGTGCGCGAATACGGCATACCGGCGGACAAGGTAGATGTTGTTTACAATAGTCTGGACCTCGATATGGTAGAGCCTTTGGACGAACACAGCGCCCATCATTATCTGGCGGCCATGAAAGCTCAAGGTTACCGGGTGGTGGTTAATATCGGCCGTATTACCATACAAAAGGGTTTGCCCAACCTGCTTTATGCCGCTAAGGCGGTGATTGATAGAGCGCCAAAAACAATATTTTTGATTGTCGGATCGGGCGAGCAGTATTTTGAGCTGATCGAGCTGGCCGCAGAGCTGGGCATCAGCAGAAACGTGGTGTTTACCGGTTTTCAGCGCGGTAAAAACTGGCGTGACAGCTTTGCCGTCGGCGATTTGTTTGTAATGCCCTCCGTATCCGAACCGTTCGGCCTGACGCCGCTCGAGGCAGCCGGCTACGGTACGCCGTCGCTCATATCCAGGCAGTCGGGTGTGGCGGAAGTGTTTAATAACTGCTTGAAGGTCGATTTTTGGGATATTGATGAAATGGCCAATCAAATTACCGCGGTGGTCCAGAACGACGGTCTGCGTGATGAACTTCACGCCAATGCCTATCATGAGTACCAACGGCTGTCTTGGCACCCGGCGGCCGAACGGCTTATCAATTGGTATGATCATCATGCCAGGGAGTTGGCGGGGACGGCGGCATGAGTAAGGCAATCGTCTTATATTTGCATGTACACCAGCCGTATCGTATCCGGCACTACACGATTTTTGATGCCGGGAATCAGCATAATTACTTTGACGCCGCGTACGACGCGCGCGAATCGAACGAACGTGTTATCCGCAAAGTGGCGGATAAGTCGTACCTGCCTACCAATCGGCTGCTGCTGGAGCTGCTGGAGCGTCATCCTGACTTCAAACTCAGCCTGTCGATTACCGGGACGGTTATTGAGCAACTCGAGATGTGGGCGCCAGAGGTGCTGGATAGCTTTAAGGCGCTAACGGCAACCGGCCGGGTAGAAATCGTAGCCGAGACGTATCATCACAGCCTGGCGTTTTTCTATTCGCGCAGCGAATTTGAACACCAGGTTGACTTGCACCGGCGGAAAATCCAGGAACTGTTCGGCCAGACACCGCAGGTGTTTCGTAACACCGAGCTGGCTTACAACAATGATCTGGCCTATTGGGCTGATGAGGCCGGCTACAAAGGCATCTTGGCTGAAGGTTGGGATCCGATTTTAGGCTGGCGCAGTCCTAATTTTGTATACCAGCCTACTTATACCAACAACATTAGACTGCTACTAAAGAATTATCGTCTGAGCGACGACATTGCCTTCCGTTTCAGCGAAACGGCTCGTTCTGACACGCCGCTGACTGCCAGCACTTTCTCGCATTGGCTGAGCGAGTCCGGCGACGCGACCAATTTTAATCTGTTCATGGATTATGAAACTTTTGGCGAGCACCAATGGGAAGACACGGGTATTTTTGAGTTTTTACGCCATCTACCAGAGGAGTGGCTTAAGACGGAGGGCCACACCTTTATGACGGTCAGCGGCGCCATAGACGCGTTTGAGCCGGTTGACCGGGTCGATATGCCGCATACAGTCACCTGGGCTGACACGGAACGCGATCTCACGGCGTGGTTAGGCAATAAGATGCAGCAGCAAGCTATTCAGGCTCTGTATGGGCTTGAAAAAGCCGTGCTGGACAGCGGCGATGATGGCTTGATTGCCGATTGGCGCCGCTTGACCACATCGGACCATTTTTATTATATGTGCACCAAGTGGTTCTCTGACGGGGACGTGCACGCCTATTTCAGCCCGTACGAATCACCGTACGAAGCGTTTATTAACTTTATAAATGCTTGGCATGATGTTCGCTATCGTCTCATCGAGAAGGGCGTAGAAGTCTAATATGGGACGGCCAGTCGTACTTAGTAATGGGTCAATGTTCGTCGGCCTGAACAAAGACGGTCTGGTACATGACTTTTACTATCCGTACGTGGGACTGGAAAATCTGACTACCACTCGCAGCGAACGGCACAAGATTGGTGTCTGGGTAGATGGTAAATTCAGCTGGACCAATGACGGCAACTGGGAACTGAATGTAGATTTTGAGCCAGAGGCTCTGATCAGCACCATAACGATGAAGAACAGAGAGCTAGGACTGGATTTGCAGTTCCAGGATTTCGTCGATCCGACAATTAACGCTTTTTGCAGGCATATCAAGGTTATTAATCGGTTTGAGCAGAAGCGTGACGTAAGGTTGTTTATGCACCAGGTGTTCCAGATTTCCCGGGCGGGTCGGGCTGACACTGCCCTGTTTGTGCCCGACGGCAACTATCTGCTGGACTATAAAGGCCGCTGCAGCTTGCTGATTTACGCCGAGAACAGCGACGGTACGCCATTTGACCAGTACGCCGTGGGTAATTACGGCATCGAAGGCAAAGAAGGTACTTTCAAGGATGCCGAAGACGGTGAGCTGTCAGGTAACGCGGTCGAGCACGGCGGCGTTGATTCGGTGCTGAGGGTCAAAATCGCCCTTGGCGCGTCACAAGCCCGGGTGGTGGATTATTGGGTGGTAGGCGCCAGCTCGCAGCAGGATGCCGAAGCACTGCACGAGCAGCTCAAGCAGCATGGCTTGGTAGCCAGATTGCGTGACGCTCGCCGCTGGTGGAGCGAGTGGATGGCGATTTCCGATTCCAAAGTCAAGCAGATCGACGAGCGTTACCAGGCGTTGGTAAAAAAATCGATGCTGATTATCAAAGCCCACACCGATAAGCGTGGCGGTATTTTGGCTTCGGGGGATTCAAGTATTTTCAATTACGGCCGGGATTACTACTGTTATTGCTGGCCGCGTGACGGCGCCTATGCCATTTGGCCGTTAATCAGGCTTGGCCACACCGAAGAAGCTCGCAATTTTTTTGAGTTCTGCCGCGATATTATTCACGAAGATGGCTATATGATGCACAAATACCAGCCAGACCGGGCCATCGGCAGCACCTGGCATCCATTGGTGCATGGCCAGAGGCAGGAGCTGGCCATCCAGGAGGACGAAACAGCCATCGTGCTGATCATGCTGGGCGAATATCTCAAGATAAGCGGTGATAAGCAATTTGTAGAATTGCTGTACGGCACGCTGGTGCGACCGTCGGCTCATTTTATGAAGTCATTCATAGACGACGCGACCAACCTGCCACACGCCAGTTACGATCTATGGGAAGAAAAATTCTTGACCAGTACGTATACCGTGGCCGTGACCTATGCGTCACTGAAAGTGGCTGCTGGCCTGGCCGAACTGTTTAACTATCCTGATGATGCTGTTGCCTGGAACGAAGCTGCCGCGCGTATCGAATCGGGTATGCCGCAGCTGTTCGACCCGGAGCGAAAGGCCTTCCGTAAGGGCATATTACTGCACCCTGACGGCACGATACAAAACGATAACACGCTGGACGTATCGAGCCTATACGGCATGATGATGTTCGGCCCCGAGTCTGTCAAAGGACAAATAGGGGATACCGTTAGTTTGATCGAACAGGTGCTGCTAGACCAGTCGCCTTCGGGCGGTGCGCCGCGGTACGAGAGCGATTCGTATATGCGCACCAAATCACAGTATCTTGGTAATCCTTGGTTTATCTGTTCATTCTGGCTGGCTCAGTATTATAACGATCACAATATGACCGATAAAACCAACGATATTATGGCTTGGGCCGCTCATAAGACGCTGCATAGCGGTATATTAAGCGAGCAGGTAGATCCAGAGAACGCTGCCCAGGTTGGAGTCTCGCCGCTGGTCTGGAGTCACGCCGAATACATCAATACGGCGCTTGATTTAACGAATCTTTAGTTCTGAACCAGTAATTATTACAACGATATCTTTTGGTTTTGGTCATGCTTGCTTTTGAATCTGACTATGACAAAATAGTTACATAAAAGAGGCTAACATTATGAGTGAAATTGTGACCAATACTGATGTGATACATGCATTTGAATCTGCATCCGGTTGCGTAACTGCTAGTAACTGCAGGAAAGCAGCTGAAGCTATGGTTATTTTTTACCAAAAAAATAACCAAACGGTTATGGAATCGGGCAAGGGATTGATAATGTTTTGTGATTCAGTAGATGAAGTATGCCCAAACCAAGATCAATTATTTTGCCAAGATAGATAATTAACTTTAGAACAATGGTTCCGAAGTACATCAACTAAGGGCAAGTATCGAATATAAGAACAGCCCTGATTTCTAGGCTATTTTTTAGGGTTTACGGTGTTGCGGCCGAGGTTCTTCTTGGTTTCCTCGTACCAGGCATGCTGGCGAGCCACCGGGTCATACTTGCGCAGGCGCAGTTTGTCAGGCGTATTCATAGTATTTTTGGTCGTGTAATAAGTACGATGACCGGAAGTCTCGCTTACCAAACCTACTATTTTGCGCTTGTCGCCTTTTTTTGCCATAAAAATATAACCTTTTCTTAAAATACAATATATCGTATCTGTTAGCTGATGTCAATAGATGCGCTAGGCTATTTGTGACGAGGAGATTTTGCTGCTTTCCAGTCTTTTCGCACACCGCGGCCAAGTGTGCCCACTATTGCGAGTGCCCCGCAAACACTTAACATTGTCAAAATACCACCATCTATAGGCGTTTCTTGGGCTACTTGAGGCAGTTCAGGTTGCTGGGTGGCGGCTTCTCCAGTCTCAACTTGAGCGAGTATCAGACTCTCGTCTTCATGCGATATACGCATTTGCATACTCTTGGTATAGCACGTAAGTTACAAAAACAAAAGCATTTCATAAAAACCGTCTCACTGTGATGTGAGACGGTTATCGTCTAATGACTGTCTACTTGGAGCCACGACTGGGATTTGAACCCAGGACCCCTTCCTTACCATGGAAGTGCTCTACCCCTGAGCTATCGCGGCGCCTGTCCCTCATAGCTCTCTGAAAGAGAGCAACAAAGGATGGTGCAGGGTGTAGGATTCGAACCTACGAAGGCGAATGCCAACAGATTTACAGT
>CAYWFI010000003.1:0-31324 GCA_964458165.1 uncultured Candidatus Saccharibacteria bacterium | reverse complement strand
TAACTTAATCGCGGTTATAACTTCCTCTATGGTTGTGAGCCAAGCATAAGCACTTACCGAAAGGTAGGTGTTTTTGTTTTGTTATACTTTAATTATGAAGATAATTGAATCTGTTAAAGCTCTCAATCTTCCAAAGAACAGCTATGTGGTTGTGGGTAGTAGTACTATGGTCATTCTAGGGCTTGCGCAAGGTGACAATGACGTTGACCTTACGGTTACGCCAGACTTATTTGAGAAATTCAAAAATGAAGGCTGGGAGCAAGAACTTTATGGTGATGAGCCTGTCTTAAAGAGTGGAATTTATGACATAGGTGCACGATTCTATAAATGGAGAGTGGCTGACTTATTGGAAGATGCTGTTTGGATTGATGAAGTTCCATTCATTAGCCTCACTAAGCTGCTCGAATGGAAGCGGCACATGATGAGAGACTCAGACATTCCGCAACTGAAAATCATTGAAGATTATCTAGCAAGCCACTAGTTCTCTGATTATGCTCAATCTCTTTGAATCGAAGTCTAGACTTGCGGTTCGCAATGTGTCTGCTAGCGTGAGCCAAGCCGTACTAGACGAAGTCAGAACTGTGAAAATGGTTCTGACTTTTTGTATACCCATAATAGAACTGAAACCGAAAAATAAATGACAATTTCGGCTATCTACATCAAATACAGGGTTATGGCTGACATGCCAACTAAGGCTGCGCTCTCTATTAAGCTCATGGTTGTAAAGGGCATTCTGATAACTCTTCCTAGTATTCCGCAAGATAATTGGTTTCGCTTTATAAATACATCTTGAATTACCCCTATGCTTGCAATAGAGCCGACAACGAGAGTAGCTATATTACGAAAATATGGGAGTATGTCGATAAGATACATTCCAGAGAGCCCTAATAGAATAAAGGGATATATATGGGCATATGCTTTTACTCGTTTAGCTACAAAGTCATAAGTAGAAAACGCCAAAACAAACATTTTATAGTCGAGCAGTTTGACTGCTGCAAAAGCAAGCATGAATATCCCCATGTACCATCGCATGAATGTTAGTGTTGTTTGTTCATCTCCCAGATTGAATAGAATGTATGATGCTACAAAAATAAGAGCCAACATTAAGGTAAGCTGAATTTGTCCGACAAACAGGCTGCTCCTTAAGTTGCTAGGTTTATTGTTTGATTTCATTGTTTAAAGTATACACTCTACTGCGGATAGGGATTATTATTGAATGACAAGCAAATCTTGCTTAACTGCGGTCATAACTTGCTCTATCGTTGTGAGCCAGGAAAAGCCATATGTTGCGGACTTGATTACGCCGCGGCCGTCGGTGGAGTGTTGCGGTTAGGCAGGAAAATCACCACAAAGAACATAATCCACCAGAAAAATATGCTGAAAAGAAACGCTAGCCAAAAATTATAGCCCTTTGCTTTTGCCATTTGTGCTGGCCAGAGTGCAATGAACACCCAAAGCACCGCCATCATGATGAGCCAAATTGTTCCAATTGTGTAACCCAGAATTGTTGCTGCAAACATTATTACCCCCTTATGTAAGTACCAATTCCATTGTGTTTCAGATACTGACGCATGTCAATGCACGACAAGCTATGAAGTTTATTATTCGCGCGAAATACCCCGGCCATAAGGCCGGGGATGTAAGCCGGTGAAACCGGGTCAGCTGAGCTTCAGCTCGGCTGGCGCGAATATCGAAGATACCCCGAGTGTAAGCTCGGGGAGCTTCATTTTTGTGGGATATACTGAAACCATGAAAGAAATGCAATTCCGGGTTGAGATAAATGCCGCCAAAGAAAGGGTCTGGGATACTCTGTGGCAAGACGAAACATTTCGTGAGTGGGCAGGCATTATTGATCCAGGGACGTACATGCTTGGCGACCTAAAGGAGGGCAACGAAGTGCAGTTCATCTCTGCCGAAAACGGTTATGGTGTCACGAGTTTGGTTGAAAAGCTCATCGTAAACGAATTTTTGCTGCTCAGACACCAGGCAGACACGCAAGGTAGCGGAAAACGGGAACGCGCCCAGGAGTGGACTGGCGGCAAGGAAAGTTACTCGCTGAGCGAGAAAGACGGTGCTACGACTCTAACCGCCCAATTTAATGTTCCACCAGAAATGGAAGAATATTTTAAGATCAACTATCCCAAAGCTCTGGAGCGAGTTAAAGTATTGGCTGAAAGAACGGCCTAGTCTGTGATAAACACGCTAGGACAGAAGTCCTATAGATGTATAATTATGCTTAAGTTTACTGCTCGTTAAGATTAAGGAATGTATCAGATGTTAAGAATCGGCATATCTAGAATACCCTGGGCCAAGGGAGCACGTTTTCTGGTAGCCTCAGTATTGTTGAGTGTTCTTTTGATTAGTGCCCCATCGCCGGCGCATGCCGTGACTGGCAGTTCGGCCACGACTCCATCTTATGTGTATCAGTGGGGCAGTGAGGGGGTGAATAATGGTGAATTCGGTGAACCATACGGGATAACGATTGACAAAGACGGCAACATATTCGTAGCAGACATCGAGAACGACAATATTCAGAAATTTGCCCCTAACGGCGCGTTTATCACCAAATGGGGCACAAATGGAACTGGTGACGGTGAGTTCGAGGAACCGTTTGATGTCGTGACTGACAGCGTAGGCAATGTGTATGTCGCTGATTGCGTGCTTGATAATGTGCAGAAGTTTAGCGGCAGCGGCGCGTTTATCACCAAATGGAGCACTAATGGATTTGCTGAACTACGCCTATGGTAAGCAACATGCGGGTAAGGATATGGATGATTATGACCTTGGCCTAGAGAACAATACGGTTATTAATGATTTTTATACGGTTGATGAAGCATGTAGCACGATGCACCAGTACAAACCCGGCGATAAGATTAGAGCAGATCGTGATCTCCTCGGGTATTTTGAGCTGGTCAAGAATATGACTTCAGAACAGAAAAGCATGCAAAAAGCGAGCTTTAAATTATTGCAGGCAGCCAGACTATATCAAAGGCACCGAAAAGTGAAACGATTTATCAAATATTAGAGCCGTGTCTCACTTCATTCCGTTGAACGGTTCATGACCAGCATGCGGAGCCGCCTGAGTCTGCTATGATGTAATTACAAAGTAAGTAAACCGCGGGAGGGTGAATATGTTTTTTCTTATACTTGGCATTGTGGCATGGATAGTATTGGCATTGTGGCCTGCCACGATCGCGAAGAATAAAGGCTATAGCTTCGCACTCTTCCTGCTCTTGGGCATATTGGTTTCTTTCATCCTGGCCTTAATAGTCGCGGCCTTGCTCAAAGACAAGACCGAAACCGCTGAGGACCGAGCGGATGACGCGGCGGTGGAAAGAGCACTGCAGAAAGAAAACCAGGCTTAAGAGCCTGACAAAATCCCTCTGATGGCTAAAACTAAAAGTCCCGGGACCAAAAAAGGGTTTCAGGCAGCTTTATCAAGATTGGGACATTGGCTGTTCAGACCGCTCAATTACGGTGGCTTAGTTGGCGGCGTGGTTTTCTATGCCTTGGCTATGACTCCTACCTTGATACCGAGAGGCTGGGTTCTGCAGGGATTACTCGCGGGCTTAACCGCCGCGATTGGATACGGCATAGGTGCTTACGTTTACAGACTTACTAGACGCTACGTCTTTAAGTTAGAGCTTAAGGACGCGACCAAAAAAACACTCTGGCGGACTCTTTACGTTGGCGGCCCTTTAGTCGTTATAGCTTCTGTTTTAGCCGGCGAACATTGGGACAAGCAGCTTAGGCATCTTATGTCTATGGAGTTTAAGGAGCCTTGGCAAATTTTTAGCATGGTTGTTGTATCGATTGCTTTCACGCTGTTTTTGATTATGGTGGGCCGGGTAGTCAGGGGGTTCTTCCATCTTGCCGCTCTACTGGCAAAGAAAATAATGCCCGAGGCAGTCGCGAAACTGGTTGGCTTCGCGCTAGCCTTGATTTTCGTAGTCTACGTGCTATTAGGGGGACTGGCTCAGAATATTTTTGCCGCGATTGATTTTGCCGCGAGCATTGCGAACGACACCATACAGACTGATCTGGCCCAACCGATAACCCCGTTACGATCTGGAAGTCCCGAATCGTTTATTACTTGGGAGCAGTTGGGAGCGAAGGGCAGGGAATTTATTGCCGGCGGGCCTTCGGTCGAAGACATAAATAGCTTCTCAGGCACTTCCTCAGCACTAGAACCGATACGTATTTATGGCGGACTGAAATCCGCCGATACAATCGACGAACGCATTGATCTGATTTTGAAAGAATTGGATCGAACCAATGCTTACGCGCGTAAGGCGATATTCATTCAAACTCCCAGTGGCAACGGTGAAATACCTCCAGTGAACGCGGCCGCCCCAGAATATATATTGGGCGGAGACACTGCCCAGGTAGCATTGCAGTACTCCTACGCGCCAAGTGCCACCACTATGCTCACCAACCCGGGAGTGGGCAACGAAGCGGGCAGAAAAATCGTCAACACCATTGTCGACAAAGTAAATAGCTTGCCCGAAGCTGGTCGGCCTAAAGTGTTCGTGGCGGGCGAAAGTCTCGGGTCTTCGTCCACAGAAGCGGCCTTTGACGATGCTAACGACATGGTTGATAAAGTTACCGGTGTATTAATGATAGGGCCGACCTTCTTTAACAAGATACGGCACGAACTACTAGACAGTAGAACCGCTTCCTCGCCAATCTGGCTACCCGTAATTAATGAGGGCAAAAACTTCAGATTTGCCATAGCTCCGGCTGATTTGAACGTTCCCACTGGCGATTGGCAGGACAAACGGATTGTATACTTGGCAAATTCGAGCGATCCTGTCGGATGGTTCAGCGTGCGGACGCTTTACTCACGGCCAGAGTTTTTAAATAATCCCCGCGGCCCGGATGTTTCGCCCAGTATGCACTGGATGCCGATAGTTACGTTCTGGCAGCAACTACTTGATCTGCAGTTTGCTTCCGGCGCGCCCTCCGGGCATGGCCACCGGTATGGCCTGAACGTCGCTGATGGCTGGGTTGGAGTCGTGAATCCGGATAACTGGTCGGGTGAACAAACCCAAAAATTACGGGAACATTTACAGCCAGTACTTGATGAATATTTAGCGCCCAATTAAAGAGGAGTGAATATGAGTAAGAAAAAAAACTTTGTAGACAATTGGTTTGAAGCTAAGCAGCCGAGGTATGCCGGCCTGATTGGCGGGGTGCTATTCTTTTGTCTATCGCTGACACCCTCCTTGTTGCCCCGTACGTCGGTAATACAAGGCATTGCCAGTGGCATTTCATTCGCGATCGGCTATGGTTTTGGGTCGCTGGTCGGAAACATGCTTCGGTCGCTCAGTGATAGATATCTTAAAAATAAGTATTCCCGCAATTGGCGACTGGCCGCGCATATTGCGCTGGGACTACTGACTGTGTTTTTCCTGGCCAAGGGCTATCAGTGGCAAAACGAAATCCGCGTTATCACCGATTCGCAAAAGGCTGACTTCTTTGATCCGGCAATTATTGTTATCACCACCTTTTTCGTAGCTTACCTTTTAATTGGCACGAGCCGGAAGATTTTGAAGCTTTCGCGCAAACTGTCCGCTAAGTTCGCTAAGAAAACTTCGCCCAAAACCGCCAGAAGACTAGGCGCGATACTTACGGCTGTTCTTTTGATTTTGTTTATTGACGGCGTGGTGTTTAGGACTGCCATGGGCATTTCTAATACGCTTTTCGGGTATCAGGATTCGGGTACGCCTGATGGCATTGTCCAGCTGGATATCCCGGAAGTCGCTGGCAGTTCCGCCTCTACTATTGCTTGGGATACGCTTGGTTCAAAGGGCCGGGAGTTTATCGGCAAAACCTCTAAGAAAGAGGATATCGCTAAATTCAGCGGCGAAGAGGCTGCCCAGCCAATTAGGATTTACTCAGGCATCAAATCAGCAGAAGGCCAACAGGCTCAGATTGATCAAATCATTCAGGAATTGGAGCGTACTAATGCGAGCAGCCGGGGCGTAATCTTAGTAGCCAACTCTACGGGCAGCGGTGGCATCAACCCCCAATCTATCGCCGCGCTCGAATATATATACGATGGTAATTCCGCGACTGTCGGTATGCAATATTCCTATCTGCCGAGCTGGATATCCTTTTTGGCCGATAAAGACAAGGCTCAAGGGGCCGGTAAAGCGCTTTTTAACGCGACCTACGATTGGTGGAGCAAGCTTGATCCGGCTAACCGGCCCAGACTGGTAGTTTACGGCGAAAGTCTTGGAGCATTTGGGGCCGAAGGCGCGTTCAGCGGGTCAGCCGACTTAGCCAACCGGACGGACGGAGCACTCTTTGTCGGGCCGCCGAATGCCGGAAACGTCTGGTCAGATTTTGTCGCTAACCGTGACGACGGATCCCCGATGTGGCAGCCAACCTACCAGCAAGGTGAGGTTATCCGGTTTGCTGACTATCCATCGGATTTAAATAAGCCAACCGGCACATGGGACGGCACAAGAGTGGTTTACTTCCAGCATGCTTCGGACCCGGTCGTATGGTGGAGTCCGAATCTCATTTTACGTAAACCTGACTGGCTAAAAGAAGCCAGGGGCCATGACGTTATAGCCGGCACCAGGTGGTATCCATTTGTCACGTTCTGGCAAGTTGTGGTTGATCTGCCGCTGGCCTACGGCGTTCCAGAGGGGCATGGTCATAAATATGGCGAGAAAGTTATAGATGGCTGGGTCAATGTGCTAAACCCCGCGGTATGGAGCAGCGACGACACAGCGCGGCTCAGAGAAATCTTATAGCCTTAGCCACGCCACGCCAGCCAGGCAAATAGCATCCCAAGCGCGTTAAAGCTCCAGTGCGCCACAATCGGTACGAGTATACTGTGTGTTTTCAGGCGCAAAATCGAAAATACCCACCCAGCGGCGCCCGTTACCAAGACAATTACTAAACTTACGATTACTTGCGGCGGGTTCTGTATAAACAAGAAAGAATCTATATCTATATAGAAAGATGAAGTTATATGCCACAGGCCAAACAAGGTGGAACTCACCAGCAACGCCCGGGCTCTTGAGTCGGATTTCAATAAGTAGCCAAGCAACAGGCCGCGAAAGGCGAATTCCTCTAGGAGCACAGTTGTTAGCGGTAGCATGACAAACATCGATAAAATAGTACTCGCGAGCGATTGATTGTAACGCTCATCCATAAAAATGTCTGGTACGGCCAGGTAGGCGATACCAGAAAGCATAAATACTGAACCGAATATTGCCGCGCACCAAAAAAGGGCATTTTTTGATACTTTCTTCGCCCCGATATCTTCCCGGTCAAGACCGGAACGCCTGTATAACAGATACAAAAGCGCGGCACCGCCAAGCGCGACGACAACTCCATGTATGTCAGCCTCAAAGGCAATAAGCATGCCGGCTAAAATAGAAACGAAGGTGACTAAAAAGGGCAGTCTTTTCATACTACTAACTATAAGTCATCGGCACGAAACCGGTTGTCAACAAAACGCTTTCTGGTATCCCACTTAAGCACCAGGCCATGCTGTATTCTGGTAAACTAAAGGCAGGAAATATATGAAGCCAATTGTTGAAGTAAGGGATTTTAATCTGGCGTTGGGTGGCAAGCCGATTGTTGAAGATCTAAGCTTTGAGGTTGGCCCGGGCGAAGTATTCGCGTTTCTTGGTGCCAACGGCTCCGGCAAAACTTCTACCATCCGGGCGCTGTTGGGCATCTACCAACCCGCCAGCGGTAGTTTACTAGTAGACGGTCGGCCCTATACACCCGCGCAGGCGCACAAGGTCGGCTATATCCCCGAGGAGCGCGGCTTATATACGCGCAGCCGTGTACTGGATACCATGACGTACTTTGGCGAGCTAAAAGGTCTGACGCAGACCGAGGCCAAAAAACAATCGCTCAAATACCTCAAGCGCGTGGGTCTGAATGACAAGGCGGCACTGAAGGTTAAAAAGCTGTCGGGCGGGCAGCAGCAAAAAATCCAGCTTGGCGTGGCAATTCTGAACAATCCCAAACTACTCATCCTGGACGAGCCGACTAAAGGTTTGGATCCAGTCAACCGCAAATTGCTCATGGACGTGGTAGAGGAAGCCCGGGCAGGCGGCGCGGCTGTTATCTACATTACCCACCTCATGGAAGAGGTCGAGCGGCTGGCTGATAAAGTTATGATTATTAAAGACGGGAAGCGGCGGGCGTACGGGACCGTGGCGGCGCTAAAACGCCAATTCAAACAAAAATCTATTGAAGACATATTCGTTGACCTGTATAAGGAGGGCGTATGAGCAGGCATAATAAACTGCGGCCGGTTGTACGGCATGAACTCCTAACTATCATAGGCCAGCCGTCATTCTGGATAACACTGATGTCCATTCCGGCCATTACGGCTGCTATTTTTGGTATTAGCTATTTTGCTTCGCGCGGTGAGAAGACGGTCGAGCTGAGCGAGCCGTCATCGTACCGTATAACTGTGGTTGACCATAGCGGGCTTATTAGTGACGAGCTTGTTTCGGTTACCGGCCTGGCAACGGCCGATGACGAACAGGAGCCAAAAGAACAAGTTAGCCGCGCTGAGATTGACGGTCTGATTATCTTCCCCCATGACATCACAGAGTCCAGAACCTACCGCGTTTACGTCAATACCGACGATGGCGACAGCGGCAAAACCGGCAAGATAAACGAGCTTGGCAACCAGTTACTCCGCTACAGTCTATTGGCTCCTTTGGGCGAAACCGGTCTGGCGGCGTTGGTGCTGGAAGGGGCGGCACCGGACACTACCACTTATAAGAACGGCCAACCATCCGCTGGCTTCAGCAGCTATATCGTGCCGGGCGCGTTTCTGGTACTGTTTTACTTCGCGCTTATTATGTCCGTCGGCTACGCGCTGACTTCGGTATCGGAAGAAAAAGAGAACCGGGCTATCGAAATGGTACTAAGCTATGTCAACCCGCGCACGCTGATGACCGGTAAGCTGATAGGCGTCACACTGGTGACGCTGGTGCAATTCGTCACCTACGCGGTGGTCGGCGTAGCGGCTTATTTTGCCGCCAAGTATTTCGCAAGCGAGTTCCGTCTGCCCATCAATGTTAACGATCTGGTGTTTGAATTCCAGCCGATCTTCTTCGGGTTGTTGTATCTTGCCTGCGGTTTTCTGCTGTACGTGGCCATTATGCTGATGGCCGGCGCGATCTTTCCGTCCACCAAGGAAGCCAGCGGTTTTTCTGCCGTTTTTTACTTGATGCCGGCTATCCCGTTCTGGGCGTATAGTACTGTTGCCAATCAACCTGATGCGCTGCTGACACAGATACTCACTTATTTTCCGCTGACAGCGCCAACAACACTACTACTGCGCAACACAGTGGGGAACATTAGTCTACTTGAATCAGTGCTGGGGTTAGCTGTCATGTTGGCATCTACCGTTGTCGCTATTTGGCTGGCCGGCAGGCTGTTCAAGCTTGGGGCCCTTAACTTCAGCTCGCGCGTCAAACTATCGAGCATCTTTGGCCGTAGCTAAGGCA
Organism: uncultured Candidatus Saccharibacteria bacterium; assembly: GCA_964458165.1. Lineage (GTDB taxonomy): Bacteria > Patescibacteriota > Saccharimonadia > Saccharimonadales > JACDBH01 > CAYWFI01. Next base: position 21,827 of record CAYWFI010000003.1, on the reverse strand, counting down.
TCTGGTCTGTTTACCCAACGCAGTCACAGCACTCTGCTATAGCACAACCAATAAACTCATTTCAAAAAAGCTCCCAAGTTGGCTTATACTGGAGGATAGACAAGTGAGGCATAAACCAAAGGAGGCATGACGTGGGCGAAATATTACTAGGGTTACTGATAGGCGTAGTTGGCCTATTCATACTGTTCGCGGGTTACAGATTCGCGAGAATCTTGTTGCCAATCTGGGGATTTATCTCGGGATTTGTTCTGGGCGCGTCAATCATAGCTGACGCGTCATCATCGACATTCCTGGGTGGCCTGTTTGGGATTGTGGTTGGAATTGGACTTGGCCTGGTATTCGCGCTTCTTATCTACGCGTACTACTACGCGGCAATCGTACTGCTGGGAGCGGCAACAGGCTACTGGCTGGGTGCTAGTTTTATCAGCCTGTTCGGCATCGACACCGGATTTTTGACCGCGATTGCCGGGATCGCGCTTGGCGCGGTTTTTGGCCTGGCGTCAATCATGCTCAATTTCCCGAAAGTATTCCTGATAGTCATGACCTCAATCGGCGGGGCAGTAGTGCTTATTATGGCAGCCATGCTGATATTTGATGTGATTCCAAACGAGTATCTATCGTACAGCACGGTCAAGATTGCTATAAGCGATTCATTCTTCTGGTGGTTTACAGCCATTGTTCTGGCTAGCATGGGTATAGGCACGCAGTTCGCGCTCGAAAAAGAGCTGGAAATCCAGCAATGGAACATGTTGCAGGAGATGCAGGCTAAGAAACCTGCCGCGAAGAGCAAGAAAACCGAAGTCTAAAAAGCTATAGTCAAGTAAAAAGACCGGGCAGATGACCCGGTCTTTTTACCTAAAGAGTTAATTAGCTCTCAAGATTTTCTGCCGAGCACCCATTTCTGGGAAGAGCTTATCGGCTTGTCCGGGCGGTGGATACAACCGACCCAGCAGCAGGGACGGCGTTTGCCCTCCAGCAATTCCTCGCAGGTTCTTTTGACGCGGCGCTTGCGCGTGTCAATCTGCTTGGCGTTTTCGACCCAGCAGATAAACTCATTGCGTGCGAGCGGCGTTATATCTTCCCATAATTCCAGCACTTTTTTGTCGGACAAGAGTGATTTTCTCAGGTCCGTCGGCAATTTGTGTACAGTGCCCTCAGAGATTGGTTTGCTCATGAGTTTAGTATAACAAGTCGCGTAATATAAACTTGCTATACTCAATGTATGAATAAACACTACATTTGCCTAGGTGGCTGCAGAGGGGTATCGGAGTATCCGGGTGTCTGCCAGGCGCCAGATTGTACGAACCACAACCACGAACTAATAAAGTGCCTCTGTGTTGATGGCAAACACAACGACTTCAAACCAGAGGCCGACCATGACCAAACCGGCAACAGTTGACGAATATACGCAGGCTTCCCCGGGAAACCTTAACCTGTTCTAAGGCAGCCATGAAGTACGTAGCATTGCTTAGAGGCATAAATGTCGGCGGTAACAACAAAGTCAGCATGCAGGAGCTCAGGCAAGTGTTCGAACAAGCCGGCATGAGTAACGTGTCAACATACATAAACTCCGGAAACGTCTTGTTCGAAAGTAGTACCAGTCCAAAAGCCGCGCTCGCACAAACACTAGAAATAGCAATCAAGGCAAAGTTCGGCTTTGTCGTCAAAGTTCTAGTTTATAGCGGGGCTGAATTATTAGCTATTGCCAAGCAGCTTCCCGACATCTGGACCAACGACGATAGTATGAAGTGCGACGTTATGTTCTTATGGGAAGAAGTTGACAATCCCGAAGTCTTGGAACAGCTAGCCATCAAGCCGGATATCGATACGGTAAAGTACGTGCCCGGCGCGTTGCTGTGGTCGGCAGACCGCAAGCAGTTGACGAGAAGCGGCATGATGAAACTCGCCGGCACGGATTTGTACAAGCAAATGACTATTCGTAACTGCAACACGTTACGAAAGCTCGCGCACCTGATAGGCCAGCCATAGCTATTTCGTACGAAGCAACACCAAAACCAGAGTTGCAACAGTAGACTGCGGTCGGCTATTATAATAAGCAATAGCTTTATTAGGGGAGCCAAGGAATGGCAGTATTGCTCGCAGGCAGTTCATCCGTACGTCAAGGCAGTGTCCGGTTTTTTAGTATTTTGGCGTGTTTGGTACTACTCATTTCAATGCTAACCTTCTTGCCGGCCAAACTGTTTGCCGCTGGCGAAGGATTGTCGTCTCCCGCGGACAAGTCGGCAACAATCGGCAACGCGGTGGCTATTACCGACCTGCAGATAACTGGCAGCGGCGAGGACGAGATGACGCTTGCGCTCAGCGCGCCAAGCGGCAGCTTTGCCTTTGGTACAGAGGCGGCAGTGGTAACCGGCAGTAGCAACAACGTAGTACTAAGCGGTAGCATGAGCGAGATCAATACCACGTTGGCGACGCTTAGCTATACGCCGACAGAAATCGGCGATGCCACCATTACGGCCGATCTTAACAGCACCATAGCCGGTGTGCACATAGACCCAGACGGCGGCCACGGCTATATCATGGTACGCGCGGACGACGACTGCGAGGATAACTGTTACTTTACCTGGTACCAGGCAAGAGATCTTGCCGAGACATATACCTATGGCGGGGTTCCGGGTTATCTGGCGGTCATTACGAGCCAGGAAGAAAATGACTTTATATACGGCATATTACAAGAAAATGGCTGGATTGGTGCCAATGACTTGGCAGATGAGGGTAAATGGCGTTGGGTAACCGGCCCCGAGGAGGAGCAGCAGCAGTTCTGGGAGGGCGATGAGTTTGGCGAAGCGGTCAATGACATGTACGCCAACTGGGTGCCAGATGCCGAGCCAAACGGCTTTACGGATGAAAACTGCGCTTTGTTTTGGGACAGCACAGGCGGCTGGAACGATCTGGATTGTGACGGGACAAGCAGCAGTTACGTAGTGGAGTTTGGTGATGGCGAGGATGTGCCAGAAGTCGTGAGCACGCAGTTTACCGTAACGGTCAACGCGGCCGAACAAAATATCAGCAATTGCGCTCAGCTACTGGCGCTTGAGAGCGAAAACTATCAGGATACCATCAACCTTACAGCCGACATCGACTGTGCGGGCTACGAAGTAGAGCCGCTCTTCCAATGGAACCAATTCGAAGGAGTGTTTGACGGCCATGGCCATACCATACGCAACGTTACTATCGACCAGCCATATTCATACAATGTAGGGCTCCTGCAGGGCGTCTACAATGCTACTATCAGGAACCTCAACCTCGATACGTTCAACCTCAGCGGCGAGGCATACGTCGGGGCGCTCGCGGGTTGGGTTGAAAACACTGTCATCTCCAACGTTCACGCTACCAACGTTACCTTAACAGCTGAGTACGGCTATGCGGGCGGCCTGGTAGGCGGCGCCTACGGCTATGACAGTAGTGATACGCATATCGAGCGGGCAAGTGTTTCTGGCGGTAGTATCACCACGGACAACAGTAATATCGGTGGTCTGATTGGCCAGGTGGAGATGTATCAGAACGGCGCGCTGCTGATTGAGCAAGTGTTTGCCGACATAGATATCACCAGCATATCAGATAGCAGTGATGCTGATACGGGCGGCTTGATTGGCGACTTGGTTGTGTCCGCAGAGGATGGCGGCGAGTCAACGGTCACGATTCGCGATGCCTACGCCTGGGGTGATGCCAGCGTACCGGAGGGCGAGAATGTCGGCGGTCTCATCGGTAGAGTCGCGGCGTACGTCGATGGTGACGGAGATACTGCCACGGTTATCATTACCCGCGCTTACGCTAGCGGTACCGTTACTGCTAGAGATGAGGCGGGCGGCTTAATTGGGCAGCTGAGCGAGGTGCCTGAATACGGCGATGCCAGTTACGAACTGACCAACACCTTTGCTATGGGTAAGGTGACATTGACCGATAACGAGAATACTTATCAAGGCGGTCTGATCGGACGCAATGAAGCACTGAGCGAGCAGGTAATTTCGAGCGGCAATTACTACGACCAGCACCGCAGCGGTCAAACCGTCTGTACCACCGACACGGAAGAAGCCGACCCGCTCGCGGGCTGTACAGCTGTGAATACCAGCGGCAACCAGCCAAATTACTTCATCAATAACACGACGAACCCGCCGCTCAACACCTGGAACTTCAGTACCATTTGGGTAGCAAATACCAACGTGCCGCCTACATTCAAGCCTGTGGTTGACGGCGACAACGATGGTATTGACGACGCGATAGAAGCCGCCGCGCCAAATGACGGCGACGCGAATGGCGACGGCACGCCCGACAACCAGCAATCACATGTTGCCAGCTTCGTAAATCCGGTTAACGGTAGCTACACCACGCTTGCGCTGGACGACTCGTGCGAGATTGCTAGCGCGTCGGCTGGCGCCGAGAGTACTGCCTTCGGCGACGTTGGCTACGCTTACCAAGCGGGACTGGTAAACTTTAGCGCTGACTGCAGCGGGGGAAGCACCCAGGTCCACATTTATCAGTACGGCGCTGTAGCAGGCAGCCTTATACTTCGCAAGTTTAATCCGGGCACGGGCGCGTACTTTACTATTACGGACGTAACTATTACGGCCCAGACAATTGGCGGGCAGCAAGCAACCGTTGCCAGCTACACTATAGTAGACAATGGCCCGCTTGATCTCGATCCGCTACCGGGCAAAATCACCGACCCCGTTGGTCTGGCCAGCGCGATTGGCGCCCCCAATACTGGTATAGGCACAGTCCGAGACTGGTTGTTCGTACGGCAGTGATTTGACCTGGAAGTGAGCCTTCAAGACTCCGCTTACGGCGGACTGGCCTGCCCAGGCAGGCAACTCAAAGAACTACTTACAGGTTGACAAAACATAAGCTTTTTGCTATACTTGCATTAATCCCTTGCTCGCTTTGGGCTAAAATACCTGGAGTTTAGTGTGAAAAAAAGGCTTAAAAAGCTTGAACAACTTATACCCCGGACCAGGCGGCAACAGTTTATTTTTGCCGTTGCCGCTATATTCTTGCTCTTGTTCGCCGCGCCGGTACTATATCTTTTGGTAAAAAACAGCGGATCTACCGCGCCGGCACCAGGGCCAGAGGCCGTAACCTACTCGACTGATATGCCCAGCGAAAACCTACCGGGCGATAATTACGTATGGCCAGGACATCCCGAAGACCCTAAGAAGATTGTCATTTCTTCAGTAGGTATTGATGGCTACATCCAGAATGTCGGAGTTGACCAAAACAATGAGATCGCTGTGCCTAATAATGTGCATATCGCCGGTTGGTTCGTTGATAGTGTCCGACCCGGGCAGCAAGGCTTGAGCATCATCGACGGCCATGTCAGCGGCCGTACCACGGATGGTATTTTCAAAGCATTACCGAACGTCGCCGAAGGCGCTGAAATTATCGTAGAGTTCGGCAACGGCCAGGCAAAAATTTTCCGGGTACTGGACGTCGCTACCGTGCCGGTTGCCGAAGCGCCTGGCGTACTGTTTTCGCAAAATCCAAGTGTCAGTAACCAGCTTAATCTTATTACCTGTGTCGGAGCCTTTGATCGGCAAACTGGTCGTTACCAGGACCGTGTCATTGTATCGGCTGAGTTAGTTGACTAGCGCGACTTTTGGTATGATTACCGTATTAACTTGGACAAAAACAAAAAAGCACTATCAGTTAACAGACAATGAGTATCAATAACAACCAGCAAGGATTCACGGTCGGATCGGTGCTACTAGTGGTTGTATTGATTGCCGGCGTGTACTTTATGGCGCGGTATGTGTCTGGTGTCAACCAGGAAAACAAAAAACAGGCTGACCTTATCCGGCAAGCCGCCAACGGCGAACCAGGCGGTAAAGACATGGATGATCCGAGTTACGACAACGACGAACTGCCCAAAGACACTGCCACTCAGCCAAAGCTTAGGGAGTACCCGATCAAATCGGTTGAAGTTGATATTGACGTGCTGACTGTAACGCTGACGGCGACTATCCCAGGCGTATTCGTCGGTAAATGCACGGCCAGGATCAGTCTGCCGGACGGGTCAGAATCTACGCGCTATATCGAACCGTTGACGGGCAGCAGAACATGCTCGATATACATACCCCGGTCCAAGCTGGCTGCCGGTAATATCTGGAAATTCCAATTAGGTTTCTTTAGCGATGATGGCCGGGCTTATGGCAACCACCCGGCTTCTACGTTCAATTTACAAGGTAAGTTGTGAAAAGAACTCACTGTTTGACATGCCGCTCTTCTGATATGATAGGTACACATAAAGAGGGAATCCTATGGCCGCGCAACCGAAAAAGACCGTTACTAAGTCCGTAAAAAAACAGACTCCTAAAGCTAAAGTTCCAAAAGACAAACTACTATCCAAGTTAACGGTATTCTTTTTTGACCGGCCGCTGCTAACGGCTTTTCTGTGGATCGCGTTGACGCTGTTCGGCGCTCTGAGCTATACGACCTTGCTACGGCGCGAGGGTTTCCCGAGCGTGAACTTTCCGATCGCGTTCGTGCAGGGCGTGTATTTTGTCAATGACCCCGCCAAAGTAGACAGCGAAGTAGCAGCGCCGATATCCGAGATCGCGTTAGATCAAGACGGCGTGGCTTCGGTGCAATCCCAAAGCACGGCTACGTTCTTTAATGTGCAGGTTTCTTTCGAGGAAGGAGTTGACGCCCGGGCCGCGGCCGCCGAGCTTGAAAACAAGGTCGCGGAATCAGGCCGTTTGCCCGAGGGGGCCATCGCTCAGTTCAATGTGCCATACTTTGGCGCCACCGGCGGCGATATTGAACGCGTTGATATGGCGCTGTCTTTCTTCCCGAGTGAAGATGGTGCATCCACAGAGGACATTACAGCTGCTGCCGAGGCTTACGCCCAAGTACTCGCGGACAAGAATATTCACGATGTCGAGCGCGTATTCGTAAAAAGCCCGTTTGAAGAGACGACCAATCCGGCTACGGGCCAGGTCGTTACTATCCAGCGTAGTTTTGACCGGTTTGGCTTGCGCCAGGATGATGATAACAGCTATCGCCGGTCGGTTATCATCGGCATTGCCGCTCAGGATAGTTTTGACGTGCTAAAGCTTGACGAAGCGGTACGCCACGCGTTGGAAGAAACCAAAGATGATGATACGTTGGCGGGCTATGATGTACGGGTTAGCGCTAGTTTTGGGCCCAGTATCGAAGAACAGATATCGGAACTGCAAAAATCGCTTCTGGAGGGTCTACTGGCGGTGTTGGTGGTGGGAGCGATTGTTATTGCTCTGCGGGCATCAATAATTACGGTTATCGCGATGGTGACCGTTGTCGCTATAACACTTGGCTTCCTTCACATTATTGGTTATTCGCTCAATGTAATTACGCTGTTTTCGCTGATTTTGGCGCTGGCGCTGATAGTTGACGATACCATTATCATGGTCGAGGCGGTCGATGCCGCCCGGCACCGGCACAAAGACCGGCGTAAGGCCGTGCGTGAGGCTACCCGTAAAGTATCACGGGCAATGGTGGCAGCTACGGCAACAGCCAGCTTAAGCTTCGCGCCACTGTTGTTTGTGGGCGGCATTTTAGGCAGCTTTATCAAGGCTATACCGATTACCATCATTGCCTCGCTGGTCATCAGTCTGATCGTGGCGCTGGTTTTCATACCGTTCTTTGCCCGTTACTTGCTGCTGGGACCAAAGCAAATGGGCAGCAAGGGCGTGACTGAGGTAGCAGCCGGGTTCGAGGCAGCCATAGCCAACTTCATTACCCGGCCAATGCGCTGGGCGCGCCACTCGCGGCGCAAGCTGTTCGCCGTCGGTTCTTTCGCGGTGCTGATTGGGCTTGGGTTTATCCTGGCCGGGGCGCTGATTGCTCGCAACGTGCCGTTTAATATTTTCCCGCCGACCAAGGACACCAATGGTCTGGCCGTCAACCTGACCTTTCCGCCGAACCTGTCAATAGAACAGGCCGAAGCCCTGGCCGCCGAGGCCGACCAGATAGTCGCCGCCGAGCTGGACGCCAACTTCGTACAGGCGTCGTATTTCGGCAGCGGCAACCAGCAAAATGCCAGCCAACAGATAGATATCATCAGCTATACCCAGCGTGATATCACTTCGCACCAGCTGGCTGACCAGCTTCAGGCCAAGCTCGACAGCGATCTGAGCGGCGCGGTGGCATTGGTCGGGCAGGTTGATGTCGGGCCGCCGGCCAGCAGTTTTGTAGTGCAAATTAGTGCCGACAACCGCGAAGCGGCTTTTGCCGCCGCTAACGACATGCAGGCTTTCATGGAGTCAACCGAGCTCAAGCGGCCTAATGGCACGACCGCCAAGTTCGTGAATGTCAGTGTGTCCAGCCCAGACCAATTCATACGCGACAACGGCCAGCCGATAGTGACGGTATCGGCCGGGTTTGATGGTGACGACACCTCTACGTTAGTGGCGCTGGGCGAAACCGCCGTCAAGGATGAGTTTGACGCGGCTAAACTGGCTGGCTACGGCCTGCCGGACGATGCCGTGCGGCTGGACCTAGGCTTTGAGGCGGAAAATCAGGAATCTTTTGCTACCTTGGCTTTGGCCTTTCCGATACTGCTGGCCGTGATGTATGTGTTGCTGGCCGTCCAGTTCCGCAGCTTGCTGCAGCCGCTGCTGATATTTATGGCGATTCCGTTCAGCCTATTCGGCATCGCCCTGGGACTGAGTATTACGGATAACGTCTTCAGTTTCTTCGCGATGCTCGGCTTCTTCGCGCTGCTGGGCTTGAGCGTTAAGAACACGATTCTGCTGACTGATTACGCCAATCAGGCCCGCCGTGACGGCCTGGGCGCGGTTGATTCGGCCGTGGCGGCGCTGCGCGAACGCTTCCGCCCGCTGTTTGCCACTAGTGCTACGGCCGTGGTGTCATTGATTCCGCTGGCTATTACGAGTCCGTTCTGGGAGGGTCTGATGGTGGTCCTGATATTTGGTCTTGTCTCAAGCACGTTCCTGGTTGTGACGGTGTTCCCGTACTATTACCTTGGTGCCGAGTTCCTGCGCCTGTCTGTCGGTAGAAAACAGTTCTTGCTGTGGCTGGCGGCAACGCTTGCGGCAATGGTATTAGTGGGCTGGCTTATTACGCCGGCTTGGGGTTTGTTGGTCTTTCCGCTGAGTCTTGCCGTTGCCGCGCTGCAGGGCTTTTACGCCCGCAAACTCGCCAGCCAGTAGCTTGCAACCGAATTCGGCCTATGGTTAATACAATTTTTCATAAACCAAACAAGCCTCTGACTAAGTGGTTTTTAGCTATAATCATCGGCACGTCGCCGTTTCCCTGTGATGATGGAAGTGGCTGCTAAGCGAGCTCAGTAAGTTTGTGGAATTCATCTTTTGTGTTGACCATAAACTAATCCCCGATGCTAACTCTTGCCTCAGACACTAAGGCAAGCTGGTCGGATAAGTCTTTTTGCAGTAATTCCAGATTATCTTGTTCATCCGCCAATAAGATCTGAGCTTGCTTATCGAATTCGCCATTTTTGTCGGTGGGCAATTTGACTACTACTTGATTGACTTTGCCGTTCGTTGCCTTATACTCCCAGCCTAACCCCTCGACTTTAAATGCTTGTCTCACAGCTATAGCAAGGTATCTGTAGCTTATATTATTAGCAAATTTTGGCTTGATGCGGAGCATTGCAGCGTCACCATTGAGACTAAATTTGTGCTTTTCCCTGTAAAAAACAGTACCTGCATTCGCTCCATTAGTTGTATAAGTTACGCATTCCTCGTCAAAGTAGAATGTATTGATAAGCCCCATAAGTCCATTATCTTCAGTTTTCGCTGAATAGAGCGGGTATTCACCTCCATGCTCATTGATATACTTTAAAGTGTACCTAGAGTCACCTCTAACAATATCTATAATGTCGCCAAGGTAAGTTTCTTGGTACCCCTGCTTTTGAGTATTGCTTAGTCCTTGTATTGGTAAACCTGCAAGTCGCTCGTTAAAGAACGATTGCGCACCCTTGAGGCGCTCTACAAACTCATCATAAGATAAGAGTTCTTCGGTTTCTTCAATGCCCAGCGCAATCTTCTCGTCTTGAGACCACCATCTGTCAACTAGCCAATGGTGTGATAAATCAAACGCTTCCAACGGTTGAATTTTGCATAGTTTCGATTGGGATTCCATACGCTCTTTAATATCACTTTGCTCTTTGATGCCGTCGAACTGCCGGAACAAAGATACCATATCGTTAAGGTCATTTTTTTCGGGTGTCTCAAACCTATTTATATCCAAAGTTTCGCCAATATGCGAGACAAGGTAAGTGAATACAGGAGTTGTCTGTCTATCTTCTGATGATTTCTTTTTTGTTACGGCAAGTACGTATGTTTTCTTAGGAGTGGCGTAGAACGTACGGGATGGAAGCGAAATGATTGCGTCTATGTAGCACTCATCCAGCAGAAACTTACGCAGCTTTCTATCTTCGTTACGGTGAAAAATACCGTCAGGTGCAACAATAAAAGCGCGACCACCCTTTTTCAGGTGCCTTACAATCCACTCGATACCTAATCCCTCAAGCCCACCTCCATTGATAGCATAAAAGCTACTCAAGTCCCCATTTGATTCAATTTCATTTTTAAGCGTTTTAATGCCTGATTTAACGTAGGGTGGGTTAGTGAGGATGAGGTCGAATTTTTTAGATTCCTCACGTTCAACCCTGCCAAGAGTACCAAGGTTTGAGCGCAACAGTGTAAAGGTCTTGTTAAATGCGTTGTTTGCAAATTCCTGAGGAATGTCTTTGTTCTCTGCTACTAGTTCGGCCAGATATATAAGCATATTAGCTTTTGCAAGAATAATTGTACGTTCCTCGTCTTTTTCAAACCCTTTATCATAGCCTATATATTCAATAGAGGAGTTAATTTTTCCATTACTTGGTTTAAAATCATTAGCTCTAGCCGGTAGGTTTAGAGGTTCTAAAATGAAGCCACCTACACCACAAAAGGGGTCACAAACACGTTCGCCGTTACGCAACTCTTTTATATTAGACATCTCTACAACGGCTCGCACAACTTTTCTGGGAGTAAAGTATTGACCTAGTGCTTTGAGGCCAGCTGTTTGTTTTAAGAATTGTTCGTAGAGTTTGGTTTTAAAATCTTTGTCAATGTTGTGTGTGCTAAATTTCCCCTGTTCAAGTTCAAAGGCCTTGAATTTACGAATAGTATCAACAAAAAGGATGGCCTGCGTGGTGTTTGCGTTACCTTGTTCATCCACAAAAATTGTACCGTTGATTATTGTGGTACCGTCAGCTCCCTTGGGGAATTTATTGTAAATTTCTTGCCGACAGTTTTTAACATAGTACTGCAAAACTTCAGCTGGTTGCTCATTTTTCCCAACAAGATCTTGATATAAGTAATCAAAGCTATATCTAGAATTCAGTATGCCCAAATCACTTAGAAATTTAAAGATGAAAAGTTCAACAACGTTATAAAGGCATTTCTCTGGTGTTTTGCCAGTTGCAACCCAAATATCCTGCCATACACTGCGTGCGAGCGGTAAGGGGTCTATACGGTCCGGCTCTTTGATTGTTGAGTTTTCTTCATTTACTGTGCTAACAATTACCGCAATAAGTTTATGTATCTTCTTCAACTCATCGGACATCGTATTTACATCAGTAAAATCAGTACGGTCGGCAATATCAAATTGAACGTTTACTATCGAACCATCTTCCTTTTTGATAAGCGTATATGCTCTCTCTGTACCTGTATTCTCATCTATATAAGTGTTATCTTTGTTGCTTTGGCGTGGATTTATCCAAATCGTTTCGTTGCCGTCAGTAATAATGCCTAGATTTGCCCCTATTTCTTGGCAGTAGTTATTACATTGCCGGATTGCCTTTTTTCTTTCAATTTCGCTACCAAAAACCCCGTTATCTTTATCTTCGATAACAGCAATGACTTCAGGAACCAACTTATTACGACGTTTAACAACAAGGCGGTCAGGCTTTTTGTTTTTGTACTTACTATCTTTAGGGCTGGGCGTAATTTTATCTATGGCAAGTTGATTAAATGTAACGTCACCAATATTAAAGTATTCGTAGTCACCAATTCTTTGACCTACAATTTGACCGTTACTGAGGTACTTTGATCGTAACCCTTCACTCATACGATAAGCGTATCACGGGCAAGTGTGATATAGCAATTTTCCGACGACCAGATCGTCACAACTACAACACTAAATAAAAGTGTTAAATTAAACTCTAAACTCACACGACTTATAACTAAATCTACTATATCAAGTTACGTAGCGTTAGGATATCGTCTTGTTCAACAGTAGCTTGCAACCGAATTCGGCCTATGGTTAAATACTATTGTTCATAATCACCCCAGCACCTTTTCGCCCCTTGCCGTAATCAGATTACGACTACGACAAAGCGTAAAAGACGCTGGGTAAAAAACAAAAACCAATGCCGCTTCTAAGAGAAGATATCATCCACCACAAGTTTGGTTTGTTGCACCATTCCCATACGGGCAAGCGTTTGCACAAAAGCCATACTTCGTACCCGCTGTTGGCGGTATTGTTGTTAATGGTCGGAGTTTTGCTGACAGCCACGACGCTGCAAGTCCATGCCAATACGGTAACCGTGACGGCTATTGCCACTGGTTCGGCACCAGTCCAGCCAGCGGTTATTCTGAGCCCAGAGGATGGCGACCGTTTTACTGATTCATCCATACCGGTCAGCGGTACTTGTCCCACCGGATATTATGTCCAATTGTTTCGCAATGATATTTTCTCGGGCGCGGCGCTCTGTACCGATGGCGGTACGTTCTCGATCACCTCTGACCTGTTTGTCGGTCGTAATGACCTGGAGGCCAGGATATTCAATATCGCCAATCAGGAAGGCCCTCGTTCAAATATCGTGACGGTCTGGTACGACCTGCCAGACACGCCCGGCCCCGGCCCGGTTGATCCCGTTGACCCGGGTGGTCCGGCTAGTCCCAGTGATTCAGCTGACCCTGGCCAGCCGCCGGTCTATCGGCCGTCCGGCCGTCCAGATGGCCAGTCGCCGTTCTATCTGTCTACGGAGTATTTCTTCAAAGCCGCTTATAGCGGACAAAAGATCGTTTGGGATTTTGAAATCTTTGGCGGCCAGGGGCCGTTCACTGCCTATGTGGTGTGGGGTGACGGCTACAGTGATGTTACCCAAAGGATCGATGGCAACAAATTCAGCGTCGAGCATTTTTATAACACGCTCAAGGAACAGCGCGAATATTTTAGCGTTACCGTGCGCGTGCACGATGCTCAGGGGCACCGGGCATCGCTGCAGCTGATAACTATTATGAACGACCCGAATGTTATTAGCGGGGCATTGGTGCGGCCCAGCGACGGCGGCTTTTCCGCGCCCGCGTCTATCGCGTCGGGACTGCTCAAGTTTGTCTGGTCGGCTTACGGCATCGTGCTGCTGATGGGAGTGTGCTTCTGGCTTGGCGAACGCCGCGGCGAATCAATAGCCAGCCGCTGGCCGCGCCGCCGCCCAAAGGCGACCTGACCCGCACGTACGCAGTCTTGCGCTACAATACGTAGGTAATGGCCAGGCGCAGAAAACCATACCGCTACAAACTCCGCTACAAATTGTTGCTCTGGAGTCTAATAGGTATGATTATCTTCTCTATCGCGACGATTCTGATGAACCGCCCAAGTACCGCTACTATCGTTAAGCCGTCGTTAGAAGACAGGCCTACGGCCGAAAAAGCCTCCAAAACCAATACCATCACCGCCAAGCATTTTAGTCTGACCTACGACGCCGGACTCGATACGGTCAGCGACATCAGTCAGGGCGATCAAACCGCGCTAGAGGTCTACCGGGTGGCGCGTAGCAATGTAACTGGCCGCCGGACTTTCGTGGTCACTATAAAGAACTTACCGTCTGGTGGTATGAGCGAAGAATCATCTTATCGTCTGCGTCAAATCAACCCCGGCATGTACCGCGAAAGCAACGAGACGTTCGGCGATAAACCCTTCGTGGTAACAGAAAAGCTCGACGGCACGGAACTAACGGCATTCAGCGTCCACGGCAACAAACTGGCAATGCTAGCTTACACGCTGGCCACGCCAGAGGCGGACCTGCGAAAAGAGGCGGCAGAGCTGCTTGGCAATTTTCGTTGGCTAGACTAAGTATACCCTGGTTACTGCGCGCAGTACTCTGTTAAAATAAGACAAGCATGAGGGAAATCACAGGACTATTACTATCGGGTGGGCTGTTGCTATTAGCGGCAATGCCCGGCACGAGCAATTACGAGCTTGATACCTATGGTTTCGGTAGCGGCGGCGGTACGGCTGGCACCGGCAACTACTCCTTGGAGGGTATCGCCGGCGAACTAAGTACGCAGAGTATTGGCAGCGACACTTATGGCCTGCGGCCGGGGCTATTAGGTTCGCAGCTGGCTAACCTGCCCGGTGCGCCCACCTGGCAAAATCCGTCGGATTGGTACAACAAACTCCAGCTGATTATAGACACCAGCGACAACCCTGGTGATACCACCTACGCGGTGGCTATCAGCGACGACAACTTCGCGACCACTCGCTATGTGCAAAATGACGACACCGTTGGTCCGAGCTTAGGGCCAGAGGATTTTCGTGACTATACCGACTGGGGCGGGGCACTGGGCATGAACGTTATCGGCCTGAGCCCGGATACTACCTATCAGGTCAAGGTCAAAGCCCGGCAAGGCGAGTTTAGCGAGACCGGTTTCGGCCCGGCTGCCTCTGCCGCGACAGAGCAGGTGTCAATCGTATTCGACATCGACATTGCCAGTACTGATACCGAAACATCCGCCCCGTATCACTTGGCCTTTGGTGATGTGCTGCCAGATACGGTGACCGATAGCCCTGAACTAATCTGGCTGGATATTGCCAGCAATGCCGAAACCGGTGCTTTTGTGTACATCGTGTCACAGAACAACGGTCTTTTGAGCGCGGCGACCAGCTATACCATTGACGCGGTCACCGGTGATCTAGGCAGCCTAAGCGAAGGTATCGGCGCGCAGAACAGTTCGGTAGCAGAAAGCGGCGGCGGGCCGCTCAGTCCCGCCAACCCGTTTGACGGCTCCAGTCAAAATATCGGCGCGGTAGATGCCCAGTTCCGGCAGCTGGTAACCAGTCCGGGGCCACTGAGCGCTGGCCGGGCATCGTTTTTGCTCAAACTCAAGACCACGCCTACGACACCGGCTGCCGGTGATTATGTGGATGTCTACACCCTTATCGCCACCGCGGCATTCTAACGAAAATAAGCTTTCGCTTGACGGAAAGCGTATCAGTTCTTATGCTTAATGTAAGTCGCCATGTACCCTTCGTTGGTACTAACAGAGGCGGAGCTAGGAGCTTTATTGTTTAGGGTTCAGGTTAAATCCCGCAGAGGATGGCTCGCAGCAGCGCTGGTATTCTTATTTGCCAGCGTGGTTTCATCTGGCGTCTTACAGGTCGATGCGGCCAGTTTGACTAGTACATCCATACGTTTTAACCGTATGAGCGCCACTACCGACACGACTTTTCGCTTGACCTTTACTGTTCCGGCCGGCAATACTGGCACCGAAGACGATGTGCGTATTGGTTTTCCGGATGATTACACGGTAGCCACTGCCAGTCTAACGGCAAACACTGCCAGCTGCGGTGCCACGGCCTTGCCCGGTACATTGGTAGTGACCGGCAGCGATACCACAAGCAGCAAGAACATCACGATTTCCGGTGTTACCAATCTGTCGGCCGCCACGACTTATTGCGTCGATATCGACCGCACCAGTACTAACGACCCGATTACCAATCCAGGGACTGGACTCTACGCGGTAACGGTAGCGACGCGTGACAGCGGCGACGCCGTGATTGATAGCGCGACTATTGGTGCCCGTGTTATCAGCAATGATCAAATTGTAGTAAGCGCTGTTGTACCGCCCAGCTTTAACTTTGTGCTGGACGGCAACATTACGGCTTTTGCTAGCAATCTAGAAAGCGGCGATGTAATCTTTACCAACCCGCGGACCGTTACGATTACTACCAACGCTACGCAAGGGTGGATTGCCTGGGCGCGCAGCAGCAACACAGGCCTCAGCTCGGCCGCGGCTGGTTACACTATCGCGTCTACTACGCCCGGTACGGGCACAACGCTAACGCCTGGTACCGAAGGCTATGTGCTGGGTGTTGAAGCAACAGACGCGGCGTTAGGCGGCACGGTTACGGTAGAGCCTGCTTACGTCGGTGATGCTGGCGATGATGATGGTTCCGGTTTGGATACAGACTTCCGGCAAATAGCCAGCGCTAATGGTACGGCCAACGGTGACGTACTGACATTACTCGGCAAGGCGGCTATCGCCGCGCTGACGCCGGCGGGCGTAGATTACACCGATACCTGGACCATAATTGGAGCCGGCTCTTTCTGAACCGGCTTATGCGCGCGCCTATTTTGAGAGTGGTCATTCGTCCTGAATTGAGGACATTTCTTCACCGTATGTAAAATACGCCTCCGAAATGGAGGCCTCAATTCAGGACGAATGACCCTTGGCTCAAAACCACTGCTTAACGGTGGCGGCTAGACGACTTTATGGACTTTGGGCTTTTGGATAGTTATACACAGGTTTTTGTGTCAGATAAGCAACCCCTATTGACAACCTGAGCAGTTTTCCACTATGCTAATGGCAATTCGCTAAAAAACAAAAAAGGCCTTAAAAAATAGCGTGAAAACAGATATATCAATGAACCGTATCTTGCGCATCGCAGTCGCCGCGTTGTTTTTGTTTATAACACTTGTCGTAAGCGGCGGGTTCAGGGTCGAAGCGGCCGGATTAACTGGTACGCACATCCGGTTTAACCGGATGCGCGCGAGCACGGCCACGACTTTCCGCCTGCACTTTACCGTGCCCTCTGGCAACAGCGCCACTGAGACATCAGTGCGCATAGGGTTCCCGGATGCTTATACCGTGGCCACCAGTAACCTGACGGCTACGGCTGCCAGTTGTGGCGCTACATCGTTGCCCGGCACACTGGTTGCTACCGGCAGTAACACCGCGAGCAGCAAGAACATAACTATTACAGGCGTTAGTAACCTGACGGCAACTACTTCGTATTGTGTCGATATCGGCCGTACCAGCACCAACGACCCCATTACCAACCCGACATCCGGCATTTACTCGGTCGCGGTCGCGACTCGTGACGCGGGTGACGCCATCATAGACAATACGGTTATCGGTGCCCGTGTTATCAGCGACGATCAGATTGTGGTCAATGCTATCGTGCCCCCCAGCTTTAACTTTATTCTGGATGACAATACTACCAGTTTTGTAGCCAATCTTGACAGCACTGCCATCATACACACCTCGCCGCGCACCGTTACGATTACCACCAACGCTACTGGCGGCTGGATCGCGTGGGCGCGTGACTCTAACGTGGGTTTGACTTCGGCTGCCGCTGGTCACACCATTGCCTCTACGACTCCTGGTATAGCGGCGACTCTGGCGACCAACGTCGAGGGTTACGTCTTGGGCGTAGCAGCTACTGATGCTGGCGGCGGCGGTACGGTTGAAGTGGTGGCTGCCTACGCTGGCGGCGGCGCCGATAACAACGGTTCCGGCTTGGACACGGCTTTCCGGCAAATAGCCAGCGCCAACGGTACGGCCAACGGAGATATTTTGACCTTGCGTGGTAAGTCCGGGATTAATGCTTTTACGCCAGCTGGTATTGATTACACCGATACCTGGACGATAATAGGGGCGGGAAGTTTTTAAACTTCCCGCCGATCTATGCGCGTGCTTGTTTTGAGAGTGGTAATTTGCCCTTAGACGAGGACATTCCTTTGCCGTATCAGACTATACGCCGCCGGAATGGAGGCCTCGTCTAAGAACAAATTACCCTTGGCTCAAAACAACCACTCGACAGCGGTAGCGTATCGAAATGGAAGCCTCGAATCGAAACAAATTACCCTTGGCTTAAAATGCGTGTTTGACAGTGGTTTGGTGTGCACAGAAGTCTAAATCAGGTAGACCTAATAGTGCGCCTGTATCTTCTGATTATATTTACATCAAGTTTAACGGGGGTAGATAAGTATTTTTGCCCCTATATCAAGTATAATTGTTTTAGATGAACAAGCGGGGTGTGTTTTCGGGGTTTTTGAGTCTGGTAATCATGGCCGGAATCGTTCTGTTCGCTTTGCCGCGGGCGGGAGCGCAAGAGGACAGCGGCGCGCTGAATCTCACCACCTCGCCGCTACCGATTAACCTGATCACCAACCCGGGCGAGACAGTGACTACTGACCTGCGTATCCGCAACAGCGGCTTGCAGACCGAACGGCTGCAGGTAGGTCTGCTGAAATTCAGCGCCAATGATGCCACTGGCCAGCCGCGGCTGGCTGACCGCGAGCCCGGAGATGATTATTTTGATTGGGTCAGTTTCTCCGAGGATGTGTTTACCGCGGAGCCGAATGTCTGGAATACCATCCAGATGACCATCGATGTGCCGCCAGAGGGAGCACTCGGTTACTACTACGCCGTTACTTTCCAGCGGGCGTCCGATGCCGAGGCCGAAGAAGGCGCGGCTGTTCACGGCGGTACCGCTATATTGGTGCTGCTTGAGGTGCGTTCGCCGAACGCGCTGCGCCGGATAGAGATGTTGGAGTTCGCTGCCAACAAGTCGGTTTATGAATTTTTACCGGTTGAATTTACTGTCAGTCTGCAAAATACCGGCAACATCCACCTAATACCGTCGGGCAGCATCTTTATCACCAAAGGTGACGAGCAGGTGGCCGTGCTGCCTATAAACGAGCCTCGCGGCAATATCCTGCCTGATTCAGCCAGGACGTTCGGTGCTATATGGGATGACGGATTTCCCAGATACGAAGATGTCGAACAGGACGGCCAGATGCTCAAAAACGATGACGGTACGCCAAAACGCAGTTTGAAATGGAACTTCGAGGACACCGGCAAGCTGCGCTGGGGCAAATATAAAGCAACAGCCCTGGTGGTGTACGACGACGGCCAGCGCGACGTGCCGGTAGAGGCGGCGCTGACTTTTTGGGTGATTCCGTGGCGGATTATTTTCGCGGGATTACTGATTGGCGGGCTGCTAATAGCCGGCCTGTATATGATAATCCGCAGTCTCTTGCGTCTGGGTAAAAAAACTAAAAAGCCAACTAAGCATAAAGGCAGTGATGAAACGGGGTAGGGCAGTCCTGATTGTTTTGGCAGCGGTGTTAGCGCTGCTGCTGCCTGGTTACGCCGGAGCGCAAACCAAAGGCATCGGCTTGTCGCCGGCCCTGCGGGAATTGACGCTGGCAGAGGGCCAGGAATCGGTGAGTTTTAGCATAAACATATCTAATACAACAGACGCGGTAGCTGATTTACGCCTATCGACACTGGATTTTGGCGCACTGGACGAATCTGGCGGTATCGCGTTCGTGGGCAGGACAGGGCAGGAAACTACCGTCTACGGCCTGCGGCAATGGATGACCCTAGAAAAAGACCGCCTTACTCTGGAACCGGGCCAGTCAGAGGAGGTACAGATAACGGTTGCCAACAGGGAAGACCTGGGGCCGGGCGGGCACTATGGCGCCGTAGTCGTATCGGCCGCTAACAGCAGTGAGAACAATGACGAGGTAGCGCTAATACCCGCTGCTAGCACCCTGGTGCTGCTCAAAAAAACCGGCGGCGATATCTCGCGGCTGGAACTAGACAGCATAAATACGAACAGCTCATGGATAAATCTGCCAAAATCCGCCACTCTGCGGTTTCAAAACAGCGGCAACGTGCACCTGGTGCCGCGCGGTACGATGGAATTATTTGGCCCGACCGGATCCAGGCTGGCGCGCGGCGTCGTAAATCCGCAGTCCGGCTTCGTGCTACCAGAGAGTTTTCGCCAGTTTAGCGTACCGTTGGAACTAAGCAAGCAGCCCTGGCTGCCCGGCCGTTATAAACTGGTCACCACGTGGCGCTTTGATGGCACAGAGCAAACAACCACCACCGAGCAGGATTACTGGTATATCGGGACACTGGTGCTGTGGCTGATTGCCATTAGCAGTTTGGGAATTGTTCTTTATTTGTATATACGCTATCGCCGCCGTCCGCCCACCAGAGGCCAATAGGAGTTAAAAAGCTTGTGTTTTCCTTTTGTTTTCTACTACAATAAGCATAAGTTGTAACTTGCATAGGGAAGTCTCGCATTGGGTAGAATTGGCATACGTCAATATACACTTCTTGCAGTACTCGTAAGCATACTGAGTATTGTAGCTATTTTTGTTGTGCAAAAAACAATATTAACCCAAGCGGCGCCCGGCATAAACAAAACCATCAATTTTCAGGGTAAAATGACTGATTCAGACGGTCTAAACGTATCTGATGGCACCTATCAGTTCGTATTTAGTTTGTATACCGCCGGCAGCGGCGGATCACCCACCTGGACAGAGACGGTCAACCTATCCGTTGTTGACGGTATATTCCATCATCCCTTGGGCAGCAGTACTGCCCTGCCAGGCAGCGTAGACTTCAACACCGACAATATCTTCCTGGGTATTACGTTTAATTCTGATCCCGACGGAGAGATGACCCCTAGGATTCAGCTGACGGCCAGCCCGTACGCCTTTAACGCCGACAAGCTGGACGGCCTGGACGCGAGCGATTTTGTGCAACTCAGCCCCAGTGTAGCCCAGACCGGCGATATTGCCATTACCGGCTCGGTCACGGCCGGATCAGCCGCCATCTCCGGCAACCTAGCTGTGGACACGGATACACTGTTTGTTGACGCGGTCAACAATAGGGTTGGGTTAGGCACTACCACGCCTACGCACCGGCTAACGATTGAGCAGTCAAGCCAGGCTGCTACGCAAGGACTGTCTATAAGGGAGGGCGGTGTTGACAGAATCCAGCTGTATACAACCTCGGGCGCTAACCCATATTTAGACTTTTCTGGTGGCAGTGCATATGTCAGAAATACCGGAACTGGATCCGAAATATCGTTGAGCGGTTTTCTCTCCTTAAGTACTGCAAGCGGTGGTCATCAAGAGATGCTTCTTAACACAAGCGGTGGCCGGGCCGTCCACGTTTACGGCAGCAACAATGGCCGGCACGTCTCGTTCTCGAACAATAATCCTCAGGACCTGGGTGCGCGAATCAACGTGACCACTGACGCAAACGACACGGTTGGTGTACTGGTGCGCGGCAATGCTGGACAAACAGCCAACCTTACTGCATGGCAAGATAGTGCAGGGGTCCTCCTGGCAAGTGTAGCTTCTACAGGCACTTTAACGGTCGGCAATACCTCAGATGCCAACAATAACTGGACTCGTGTCTACCAAAATGGCATTGCTTTGTCTGCATCTGGTACTGTGACTGAGCGGACCATAACATCTTCAGTTAGCAGCGTAATTGTAAATGCACCGCTAGTTGCCAGCTATTTTGCTGGTCAGGCTGACTTAACGACAGGTGGTCGTTACGCATTCCAGAGCAATACTTCTCCAGAAATATCTCTTAGTAACTCTGGCGGAGGCACATTTAGGGTTTATCATAGGGACATTACGGCGACCCGATTGCAAGTGGCAGCCAATGGTAATGTAACAGTTGGCAGTGCATCAGACCTAGGTCAGCTAGCGATTGTCAATGATACTGCAGGAGAAGTTGGTCTGGTTCTGCGAGGTGCCGCAAGTCAGACTGCTGATTTGCTGCAGATGCAGAATAACTCTGGCACAGCATTTTCTGGCTTTAACGCTTCAGGGAACCTATTCTTTGCCAACAACGGTTTCACCGGCACTATACTCATGGACACCCTGAGCGCTAACCGTACCTTTACCATACCGGCGGTAACCGGCAACGACACCTTCTGCCTAGTCAACCTAGCCAACTGCGGCGGTACTGGTGTCTCTAACC
>CAYWFI010000002.1:25724-36791 GCA_964458165.1 uncultured Candidatus Saccharibacteria bacterium | reverse complement strand
TGGGCCACTACGAGCGCTTTATGGACATTGAATTGACCCAAGCTTCTAGTTTTATGAGCGGACGGGTGTTGCAGCGGGTCATCGCCGATGAGCGGGCAGGCAAGTACTTGGGCAAGACGGTTCAGTTTATTCCACATGTTACATCAGCTATTCAAGAAGAGATTCAGGCTACAGCCGGGGGTTTTGACGTGCACATTGTCGAAATCGGCGGCACGGTCGGCGATTACGAGGGCCTCAGTTTCATAGAAGCTATCCGTGAGTTGGCTATGCGTGTCGGGCGCGAGAACTGCTTGTTCGTACACGTTGTCTATATGCCATATCTCGGTGCCAGCAAAGAAGTCAAGACCAAGCCGGCCCAAAACGCCGTACGAGAACTGCGGGGACTGGGCATCGTACCCGATGTGTTAGTGGCTCGCTCGGAGAATGCCGCGGGCAGCGATGTTATCAACAAACTTAGTCTATTTAGCGGTGTTGACAAAGAAGCTATCGTGCTTTTGCCTAACGCCGAAACCATCTACGAAGTTCCGCTGACGCTAGAGGATAAAAATATCGCCAGCGTAATTGTACGCAAGCTGGGCCTGAGGGCGGGTAAGCCAAAGCTTAAGGAATGGCGGCAAGTTGTTGAACGCGCCAAAAACGGTCACCAAAAAACGTTACGCGTTGGTATCGTGGCAAAATACCTCAACAATCAAGACACCTACATGTCAGTGTTCGAGGCGCTGAACGCCGCTGCTTGGCACCACCGCGTCCGAGTCGAACTGGTATGGGTTGACGCCGAAAAACTCCATACGGAGGCTGACGTTAAAAAGGCACTGCAGGGCCTGGGCGGCATAGTCGTGCCCGGCGGTTTTGGTGTTCGCGGATTAGAGGGCAAGATAGCCGCGGCCCAATACGCTCTGCGCCATAAGCTGCCGTACCTGGGTCTTTGTCTTGGCTTGCAGATGGCAGTAGTTGCCGCTGCCAGAAACGGCGGATTAAGCAGCGCCACCTCAAAAGAACTTAATCCAAACGCGTCTGATCTGGTAATTACCACCATGAACGACCAAATCGGCAAGGAAAACACCGGCGGCACCATGCGGTTGGGTAATTATGATTGTGTTTTAGGCAAAAGCACGCTGGCCCGCAAACTATACGGACAGGATAAAATCATCGAACGCCACCGCCACCGCTACGAATGTAACAATAACTACAGGGACCAGTATGAGTCCTGGGGTATCCGGGCGAGCGGTGTGTCGCCAGACAAGCACCTGGTAGAGATTATAGAAGGCATTGATCATCCTTTCTTTATTGCCAGCCAGTTTCACCCAGAGTTCAAAAGCCGGCCAAACCGGCCGCACCCGATGTTTGACGGTTTTGTAAAAGCTCTGCTATAAATAGATTGCTACTTCAAAGGTCATAAGTTAACATAAGGACTATGGAAGAAACTACCGCTCCAGCAAAAAACCGCAAAAAAGTTCTGTTAGTGGAGGACGACGAAGGTCTGGCGCAAGTCTATCTGACACGTTTAGACCTGGAAGGGTTCGAAATCCGGCGCGTGCCGAACGGCGAGGACGCTCTGGCAGCTGCTCTAGAGTTCAGACCGGACCTGATATTACTGGACGTTATGATGCCTAAAGTCAACGGCTTTGATGTACTGGATATCCTACGCAATACGCCAGAGACGACTAACATCAAGATCGTCATGCTTACGGCGCTCAGCCAAGAGGCCGACCGCAAAAAGGCCGAAGAAATGGGCGTGGATGATTATCTGGTGAAATCCCAAGTCGTGATCTCCGATGTAATCGAACGCGTCAAACTGCATTTGAACGTGTAATTATAGTAGAACCCATTTCAAAAACCCCATCTGTTCTGCAAAGAGAATTGATGGCATATTAATTGTTTTTTGCTTCGCAGCGTACCTACGGGTACGCTTTGTCACAAGAAAATAACCACTATGCTCGCCAATTACTCTTTTCGAATTCCAGCTAGGTTTTGAAATGGGTTCTAAGCTTTCCGCCTGCGTTCCAAGAAGCAAGGACTTGCTTCTACTCCTATCGTTTGGTGATATTATGATAATATCATTGACTTTTTAACATGCTTGTGCTAATATGTGTATGTTAAGCAGAAAAAAACATTATGGAAAACTACCCATCGTCCAACCAAGATATACCAAATCCACCAGCACATCTGGTGCCCGAGCAGCGTTGGCTAGCTCCTAATCCTAACGTCGAGCACATTAGTCTTGCTAAAGGCGAGTCGTTCCTTGTCGATACGGCTGCCGAGGGCGTAATTGATACCACTGAATTCGGTTTGCCTTCAGAGTCTGATGGCTTCAATCTTCGAGTTGTCGGTGCGGTTGAAGTCAAGAGTCATGAAGACGCGCCAGAGGCTAGGATTGCGCTAGTTAGGGAAGTTACGCCTGCTGGTGCTGAACTGTTCCACATGGTAAGCCAAAAGCAGGGAAATGCTTCAGAACCGCTCTCATGGAACCCACTTCCCTTAGGGCTGAAGGTTACGGTTGGCCGTAATAATACGACCGAAGATAAGACTTTTCTTGACGGCAGTCAACTGACTGGCAAGCCTTTTTCGGAAGGCGTTTCTCGCAAGCATTTTGAAATTGAACTTACAGACGAGGGTATCCTGGTAACTGATACTTCGACCAACCATACTGATGTGGAAGCAGTCCGCAAACAGCCGTCGACTGTGCGGGCAATCGGAGCCGTAGCGGCCAAAACGAGCAACCCTGAGTTAATAAGTGACGTGCCGAAAAGTGACAAAGAAGCCAGAGAGGCACTTGCAGCCGAAAAAGCTGCTAAAGAAGCGAAGCGTGCCGAACCACTCATCCAAAACGTTCGAAAGCTCGAAGCACAAATAGATAAAATCAAAGGCAAATATGACGCTGACACGCAGTTCAGCATGGCTCGATACGCAAATGCCTGGATAGCCAAAAGAGAGGCGCAAAAAGCAGAAGACGGTAATGAATCGTACAGACAAGAAAGTTTAGCATCTCAAGCATACAATAGCTTGCCTAAGACTGCCCAAAGCGATGCTAGCACCGTTATATATCTGATGCAGAAAGTAGATCAGCTGAACGATCAGATTTTAGGAAGGTAGTCTAGGCCCTATACGACAGTAACTTCGGTGCGCCAGACGGTGCGGCCGGTAAAGGTTTTGACCTTGCGCTTGCGGTAAGTAACAATACCGTCGCGGTCGGCATGAATGGTGTAGTTGCGGGCTAGTTTGGTGCCAACGCCGGCGCGCTTGGTCAGGCCGACCTGGCGGACGATGACTTGGCCAACCTTTACTTTTTCGCCGCCAAATAGCTTCACGCCCAGGCGTTGGCCGGGGTTGTTGTGAATGTTTTTGCTGGTTCCACCAGCTTTGACGTGTGACATGACTGCTCCAGATTACAAAATACAGATTTTAGATTATAGAATGGGCTATAAGTTACTCTGGCCTGTATTCTATAATCTGTAATCTACATTCTTGTTAATACTACCAGTTCACGGGCGACGGTTTGGTCGGGGCGATGATATATCAGCTCCTCGTCGCGTACGTGAACAAACTTCTTACGAGTATACCCCATCTCTGTTAAATGGTCAAGCGTTTTAAGGTGTAGAAAGCCGTTTTTAGCGCGCCAGGCCGGTACGGCTAGACACAGGGGGGTACCTGGTTTTATTTGCGAGCCGATATTACGCAGGAATTTGGCGTGGATTTCATCGCATTCCGCCATGATTTTGTCTAAAACCTGGCGCGACGGCAAGGAAGTCAGCGGCTTACCCAGGTAGGTTTCGCAGGCTATGGCCGCTTCTTCAATGTCGAAATATCCGTCGATGTAGTCGGTTGCTTTGGAGCCGAGGGGCTTCAACTGAGGCCCTTTTTGCCAATTGAAAGTTGTCGCATCACCCTGTGCCAGAGACGTGAAAGTATGGATGGGCCAGATGTCCGGATGCCAGTCTGCGAGCCAGTTCAGATTCTTTTCGGTATATTCGACCATACGAGGGTCAATGTCCGTACCTGCCACCTCACAACCCATCAGTAGTGCCTCTTGGAGCAAGACTCCCGTTCCGCAAAACGGATCCAAAATAACTCCACCCTCAATTTGGCCTGAGGCCAAATTGATTAGCACCTGTGCTAATTTTGGCGGCAGCATACCGACTTTGGCGTCACGCGCCGGGCGGTTTTGATCCCTCTTGGCGTAGGCCTCGATATCTTGCTCGGCTACTGTGATTGCC
The DNA here is from genome assembly GCA_964458165.1 of uncultured Candidatus Saccharibacteria bacterium. Taxonomy (GTDB): domain Bacteria; phylum Patescibacteriota; class Saccharimonadia; order Saccharimonadales; family JACDBH01; genus CAYWFI01. The sequence continues at coordinate 32,577 of CAYWFI010000002.1, read as the reverse complement.
AACACGGTCTTGTCGTTGTATCTGGCGGCCACAATTTCGACCCCAGTAGGGCCGGTTAGTTGGTTATGCAGCACCTGGGCGCTATTGAGTTCTGGCTGCTTGTTTGGCACTACGCGCACTGAACGGCCGCCAGCTTTGACGATTTTCTTGAGCCGAAGCCCCGTAACATTTATGTCGGATGAGTTGACGCGCAGGCCATAGGCGCTGATGCCAAGCCGCAGTTTGCCCTCAGGCAGATTGCTTGTAATTTCGAGGATATTTTCCGATAAGTAATCTTCTATACCACGCCATTTGCTGGTATCTAAGATAGCAGCAACCTTGGCTAATTTGATACTGCCGCCAAGGCGGCCGAAATTAACCTGGCCGGGTTCGATGTCTAACAAAGCGCCGCCTTGGCCGATGATAGTGATGGCATCCGGCCCGTACAGACTCTCCGCTTCGGCTAATCCCAGGGCTGGCTGACGGCCCAAAATAAGCAGTGATTTCATACTGTCTAGAAGTATAGCGTATAATGAGCGCTTAGATATGGCCTCGAAAATCAAGAAAGACTTTAAGTTCTGGCTGAATGTTTTTACCTTTGCAGCCCTGGCACTGTTAATTGTTATATCCTGGGACCAAATTGTCGAGGCGTTTCATGAGCTTGGCGGTCTTAATATCAGCGCGCTGTTATTGATGATTCCAGTGCAGGCTGCCAGTTATCTAGCGGTGGCAAAGTTCTATAAGAATTTTTTCCATAAGCAGGGCAATGACGTGAGCTTGTGGGAAATGTACAAGGTTTCACTGGAACTTAACTTCGTAAATCATGTATTCCCAAGCGGTGGTATCAGCGGTTTTAGTTATTTAAGTTTGCGCCTCAAACAACAGAAAGTACCGACAGCCAAAAGTACCCTGGCGCAGATATTACGCTTCGCGTTGACCTTTATTTCATTCCTCGTCTTATTATTGTTCGGCTTGCTCGCGCTGTCATTTAGCAACAGTGTTGGAGGTCTCGTGCTCTTTATAAGCTCGGCTATTATTTTTGCCACTATTTTTGGCACGCTGGTGGGGGTCTATATTATCGGTAAGCCAAGCCGTATCAAGGCTTTTGTGAGCTGGCTGCCAAAGGCTGTTAATTACATAGCAAAACTCTTTAAACGGAACAAAAAACAGAACCTCATAAATATTGAAAAAGTAGAGAGTACGCTCGAAGATTTGCATAAAGACTACGTGATACTAAGCCGCGATATAGACCTTGTAAAAAACCTACTGAAATGGTCACTGGCGATTAATATCACAGAGGTGCTAACTATCTATTTGGTTTATGTCGCGTTTGGTCAGCTCATTAATCCGGGCGCATTGATTATCGCCTATGCGGTTGCTAATTTCGCGGGCTTGATCGCGGTCTTACCGGGCGGGGTGGGTATTTATGAGGGACTCATGACCGCGACGCTGGCTAGTGCCGGCGTGCCAAAGGCATTGGCATTGTCGGCCACGGTTATCTACCGGGTGCTGTCTATGGTTGTCTCGCTACCGGTCGGTTATTTCTTCTACCATCGCGCGATAAAAAACGGCGGCAATCTTTTACGAGCGGAGAAAAACAGTGTTACCGGTCCTCAGTCCTAGCGAATTAGTAGCTCTTGTTAACCAAACGCTTGAATTCGCAATGCCGATTGTCGAGATACAGGGCGAGGTTACGAATTACAGGGTTAGTAAAAACCGCTGGGTGTATTTTGATATTGCCGACGAATTTTCGCGGGTACGTTGTTTTGGTGTCGTGTATACGCTGCCCGGACCGGTTGAGGATGGCATGGTGGTACGTATCCAAGCCGCGCCGCGCTTGCACCCAAGTTTTGGATTTAGTCTCAATATCTCCAGCCTGCAATTTAGTGGCGAGGGCACGATTAAAAAAGCCGCTGATTTACTAAAGGCACAACTGGAAAAAGAAGGCCTGTTCGCACCCGAACGTAAACGGGCGTTACCATATCCGCCTGAACGCATCGCGTTGGTTACATCGGCCGAATCGGCCGCCTACGAAGATTTTGTGAAAGTTTTGGGTGCTCGCTGGGGCGGCATGGAGATTAAACTGGCTGATGTTACGGTGCAGGGCGAGTCAGCGCCCGGGCAGATTGTTCGTGCTATCGAGTGGTTTAATAAATCAGCGGAACTCACTGACGCATTGGTTGTTATCCGCGGCGGCGGAAGCGCCGATGATCTGCAGGCTTTCAGTTCTGAGCAAGTGGTGCGCGCGGTAGCAGCCAGCCGTATTCCGACACTGGTGGCTATCGGTCACGAAATAGATTTATCTTTGGCTGAACTGGCGGCTGACAGGCGGGCCAGTACGCCCAGTAACGCCGCCGAACTGCTGGTGCCAGACCGCCGCGAACTGCTGGCACGCAACCGGCAACTAGCAGAGGAGTTATATAAATCTGCTCGCTCGGCGATTGACGCTCGGCAGCAATCTATCGATCGAATGGCTACCGGCCTTTATGACACTGCTAGGAGCGTGGTCGACACGGCTATTGAATCCATCCAGCAATCCCGCCGTACGCTTGAAGCTTTGAGCCCTCAGGCTACTTTGAGACGCGGGTATAGTATCACCCGGTCTAATGGTGTGGTGGTGCGGACGAGCAGCAGCGTCAAAAGAGCTGACAAACTGGTAATTGAGCTGGCTGACGGTATAATTGATGCGGAAGCGAGGTAGAAATGACAAATAGAACAACCACTGAGTTACAAGCTGAGCTGGAAAATATTATTTCTTGGTTTGAATCAGATGAAGTCGACATCGATTCCGCGGCAGACCAATACAAACGCGGCCTGGAAATCACCAAAGAACTAGAAGGTCGGCTAAAAGAAACCAAAAACGTAATCACAAAACTAAAACAATCTTTTAGTGAGTAAATGACCTGGCTATTTGCCGTTATTGTAACTGTTGTTCTGCTGTTTGGATTTGTGGTGATGTTTGGCGCGCCGTACCTGCCGACACTGCGCAAGCAGCAACAGGCCGCGCTCGACCTGCTAGATCTGAAACCCGGCCAACTACTAGTGGAACTAGGCAGCGGTGACGGCCGGATGCTGAAGGTAGCGGCAGAGCAGGGCATTCGCAGCGTAGGCTACGAACTCAACCCGCTACTGGTTTTGTACAGTAGGCTGGTAACCTTTAGGTATCGGCGCTTAGTTACGATAAAATTAGCCAATTTTTGGCGGTCGCCACTGCCAGAATGTGACGGTATATACGTGTTTTTGCTGGACCGTTATATGGCCAAGTTGCACACAAAAATTATTCAGGAAATTGGTAGTTCTGTCAACCCCGCAGTAGACCTCTCTCATCCGCCGAAAGCGGATAATCATTTGCCAAAAAGGCAAATAGAGAGAGCTCACTACGGGGTCAAGCTTGTGAGCTTTGCCTTTAAGATACCCGGTGAAAAGCATATAACAGAGAAAAGCGGTATGTATCTTTACTTTTTTGACAACGAAAAAGTAAAGTCAAAAGTCTCTCAAGTCCATAAAGTCAAAAAGTCTTAAACCAGACCGGCTTGATGGACTTTAGACTTTAGACTTTAGGGCTCGTAATGTGCTAACATTACGCTTATGCATAAGCTCGATGAAGAGGGATCGTTACTAATCCCGCTTATTATGGTCGTTCTGTTGCTCCTTGGGAGCATTGGTTTTGGGGCTTGGGCGTTTGCCGGCCGCCAAGATTATAAGGACAACGTTGACGCTAAGATAGCAGAAGCCGTCGAAGCATCGGAAGAAATTGTCAGCCTGGAAAAAGAAGCCGAGTTCACCGAAAGAGAAAAGTCACCCTACAAGACATACCAGGGCCCGAGCGCACTGGGTACGCTCACCGTAACCTATCCTAAAACTTGGAGTGCCTACATAGAAGAAGGCCGGTCGGGCAACACGGAGCTAACAGGCTATCTGCACCCGAATTTTGTACCTGATACGAGGGGTGAAACGTCTTACGCGTTGCGGTTTGAGGTGGTAGGGCAATCATATGACCAGGTTCTTAAGGCTTTTGACAGTCCGGTCAAAGCCGGCCGCGCGTCTGTAGGGGCATACCGGGCGCCAAAGGTTCAGCAAGCTCTAGGAGCTTATATCACTGGCGAGATTGCCAGCAAGAAAGAGGGCCAGATGGTGCTATTCCCGGTGCGTGATAAGACCATCAAAATATGGACAGAAGGGCAGACTTTCAGGGGCGACTTTGCCACCGTATTAGAGCAGGTTACTTTCATACCCTAGGCACTCCTGACTCATATGCGTTTTTACCGAACAGGGCGCTTTACGGGCGGCCGTGGGCCGGTACCCGCGAGCGTTTGCTCACCTTGTTTATTGCAAAAACGCATATGAGTCAGGACCAGCCCGGTGTGCTATACTGAGTTATCAAGTGAGGGTAACTTCTTTAGGGATGAGTTCTAAAAAAGTGCGTAATATCTCGTATCCAGAACCGGACGGTTTGCAACCGGATGACTTACTTATAAATTTGATAGAGCAGGTCAAGCTGCCTTTCGTGCAAATTGCTTATGCCGCCGAACTAATGGAAGGGTTGGCTGACCCGGAAAAAATAGAGACGTACCGCCAGTCTATCGATCTGTCTTCGCAAGCTGCCCTAAGGCTTATAGACGGGTATCTGCTGAGCGTAGCATTACAACGGCGCGAACAGCTGGAACTGGAGCCGGTATCAATCAGCTCGGTATTATATGACACGGCGCACATGCTTACGCCCTATGCTCGGGCACACAACTGCGAGCTACAACTACGGGTTGACGGCAAGTATGGCCCGGTGATGGCTCACCGCCAAGCTGTGCAGTCAGCGCTTGTGGCGCTTAGCTATAGTTTTATCGAGTCAGCCGCGGACCAAAAAGCCGGCAAGATGCCTATAGTTACCTTGGGCGTAAGCCGCGTAAAGTCCGGGATTACCACTGGAGTTTATTCTGGGCAGGCTGCTATTTCGAAAACGCTTTTTGCCCGAGCCAAACGGATGCACGGCAAGACACACCAGCCAATAGGCGATTTTGATAGTGGCAACGGTGCCGGCATATTCATCGCCGATGCCTTGTTTGCCGGACTGCAATCCCAGCTAAGGGTTGCCAGATTTAAGGGTCTGGCCGGCTTGTCGGCCACACTGACTCCCAGCCGACAGCTGAATTTAATATGAACTCATCTGCCTCAAACAAGATATTGCTATTAGAGCCAAACCATATGCTCGCCAGCCAGTACACAACCTGCCTGGAACGCTTAGGCTACGCGGTAGCCTGGTGCGAAAACGCTCAGGATGGCATAGCTGTTGCCGATAAAATTAATCCTGACCTGGTTATTGTAGAGCTACTACTGGCTGGCCATAGCGGTATGGAGTTTTTGTATGAATTTAGATCTTATAGCGAGTGGCGCCGCGTACCCATCGTCGTACTTAGTCGCATACAACGCGGCGAATTGCCGGTCGACGACAGAGTGCTGGGTGATTTGGGCGTGAATTTGTTTTTGTATAAACCGGAAACCAGCCTAAAAAAACTCGCGGACCGGCTAGCCGTATTATTGCCGCCAGTTGCCAAAAACAGCACGTTCGCATGAATCCCGTTAGACTCCAGGAGACTTCCAACCCTCTGTCAACGGCTGAAAACGAGTGCATGTTTCAATCGTTCACTGACACAAGACAGTTAAGTGGAGTTCTAACGGGATGAACTATCTTAAAACCCGGGGTGTCATCCTGCGCCGGACCGATTACGGCGAGGCCGACCGAATAATCACATTTCTGACCAGCGATTATGGCAAAATTCAGGTTATTGCCAAGGGTGTGCGCAAGCAAAAAAGCAAGATGGCCGGTGGTATAGAGCTATTCAGCGTATCAGAACTGCAGTTTATAAAAGGCAAGGGAGATATCGGTACGCTGGTATCAACGCGGCTGTTGCATCATCATGGCCGTATCGTCAAAGACTTAGAACGAACCGAGACCGCCTACGCAATACTTAAAACTGCTAACAAGACTATAGAAGACCAGGCTGGCAGCGAATATTACCAGACGCTGTACGAATCGTTAGCGGCACTAGACAATCCCAAGGTTCCGCCCGTACTAACAGAAGCATCTTTTACTATGCGGTGGTTGCAGCACCTGGGACACGTGCCCCAGTTCACGGTCGACAGCCGCGGCAACCGGCTGAGCGAACAAGATAGTTTTGAGTTTGATTTCGAAAGCACTGGCTTTAAGCCGGCCCAAAACGGTCCGTTCAACAAGAACCATATTAAAATACTTAAACTGCTGGCTCATAACAATCCGGTCGCGGTAGCACAAGTGCAAGGGGCCGAAGATTTACTAGACACCTTAATGCCCCTGGTACGTAATCTAGGTCAGCAGTATTTGTAGGCGTAAGTATTGACAAAAATGCTAATGCTTGCTATAATGAGTTCATTATCAAATAATACAAACATATGAGCAACATAAATCCACTACCAAAATCGTCAGCCCAAGTAACCTATGAGGCAGACCGGGCTTCTGCCAAGGCATTCGAAGAACAATATAACATCAGTGCAGACACTCCTCGTCCTTTGGCTAATCCGCAATCCTCAAGCCAGCACTTTATTGAAAGGCCGGAGTTACCGGCTACCAAATCCGACAATAAGTTCTTAGGTGAATTTTTCGCCGAAACTAACTATCCAGGCCGTCGTGTTTCGGCAGATGCCGCCGTTAGGCAAGTAGTAGAAGTTGACTTTACACAAGCAGAACAAGAAACTGCCGTTCCCGTGCGGGTCGAACACAACAACGTCGCATAGGCCAGGTCAGTCCTGTTAAAAATACTCCTCATCGGATATACTGGTGGGGACTATGAGCGAAGTTAAACTAGATGATATCGTTTCCTTGTGCAAGCGGCGCGGGTTTATT
>CAYWFI010000002.1:0-25714 GCA_964458165.1 uncultured Candidatus Saccharibacteria bacterium | reverse complement strand
CGGCCAGCCGGAACGCGCGAAAAAATCGGCTCTGATGTGCTGCGGATCATTGGCGAATAATCTGTAATTCGTCAGTAATCTAAGGTATAATCCTTAGTAAATGAATGATGTAAAACTGGATGATATCGTTTCCCTGTGCAAACGGCGCGGGTTTATTTACCAAGGGTCCGAAATTTACGGCGGTTTGAGCGGTACGTGGGACTATGGCCCGCTTGGGGTGGCGCTGAAGCGTAATATTATGAATCTATGGTGGCAGCTGTTCGTCGAAGAACGCGACGAAATGTACGGGGTAGACGCGGCTATTTTAATGAACCAGAAAGTCTGGCAGGCCAGCGGCCACGTCGATACCTTTACCGACCCGCTGGTAGAATGCAAGGACTGCAAAGCCCGCTTCCGCGAGGACCAGATAGACACGGGCAAATGTCCGAACTGCGGCAAAGAGAATACTTTCGGCAAAGCCCGCCAGTTCAACATGATGTTCAAAACAAATGTCGGCCCGGTAGATGACGAGTCGTCAATTAGCTATTTGCGGCCAGAGACAGCGCAGGGGATTTTTACTAATTACCGCAACGTGGTTGACAGTTTTTACCCTGATCTGCCGTTCGGTATCGCCCAGATAGGCAAGGCATTCCGCAACGAAATCAGCCCGCGTGACTTCATATTCCGTTCGCGCGAGTTCGAGCAGATGGAAATCGAGTACTTCGTCCATCCGGATAAGTGGGAAGAAGCGTTTGAGGCCTGGCGTAAAGTTGTTCATCTTTGGCTGGACAAGCTTGGACTACCCAAAGAAAAAATACACGAACTAGAGGTGCCAGACGAAGACAGGGCGCACTACTCAAAGCGCACCATTGATTTTGAATATGACTTTCCGATTGGCCGCAAGGAGCTACTGGGTCTGGCGTATCGTACTGATTTTGACCTGATGAATATCCAAAACAACGCTGGCAAGAGCATGGAATATATTATTAAGGGCAGCAACGAAAAGCTCGTACCGCATGTGATTGAGCCAAGCTTTGGCGTGGAGCGGGCTGTCATGGCAGTACTATCAGCGGCTTACCGCGAGGATGAACAGAATGGCGAAAAACGTATCTATCTGGCCATACCGACATCTCTGGCGCCGGTTAAGTTCGCGGTATCGCCGCTTCTTAAGAACAAGCCCGAATTGGTAGAGAAAGCCCGGGAAGTTTATCGGACGTTAAAGGCAAAGTACGGCAACGTTATGTGGGACGATAACGGCAACATCGGCAAGCGTTACCGTCGCCAAGATGAAATCGGCACGCCGAAATGTATCGTGATTGATTTTGAAACGCTCGAGGACGATACGGTAACAGTGCGCGACCGAGACACAACCAAGCAAGAGCGCAAGTTGGTCGAGAACATTACACTCTAAGACCATCAAACAACTTACATACAGCTAGTTCAGGAGTGCGATAGGCGGAGCAGGTATACTCGGGCATCACCGACCGATTTGATAAGTAAGCTGTTATACTTAATAGCAAATGAGACCTTTCAGAAAAAAGCCGCCGCTTAAGAAGCTGGCCAACTACGCCTTTATTGATAGCCAAAACCTCAACCTAGGCACTCAAAAGATGGGCTGGAAGATGGACTGGAAGAAGTTCCGTGAGTGGCTGCGGGCCGAATACAACGTGGAAAAGGCCTTTATGTTCATTGGCTACATGCCGGATTATGAGAAATTGTACGACCAGCTGCATTCGCAGGGATATTTAGTTGTCCTTAAGCCAACCCTAGAAATGTTCCACACAAAACCGGATGATAGTCCCGAGCTTGACCGCCCGCGTTTGGATGACATGCAAGGCGCTGGCGAGAAACGGACCGAGCCGTACAAAGGTACAGTGAAGGGTGAAGGGGAGAAAGAAGAGGAGAAAAGGGCAGTAAAAGGTAATATAGACGCGGATTTGGTACTGCATGTAATGAAAGAGCTCAAGAATTACGACAAGGCCGTTATTGTATCTGGCGACGGCGATTTTTATACTTTGATAGAGTTCTTAGACCAGCGCGGCAAACTGCTGCACCTGCTAACGCCCAACTGGCAATACTCCAGCCTGCTGAAGCCGTTTGAGAAATACATCGTCCGTCTGGATCAGAAGCGCTCACAGCTGCGCTACCCGGACTATCGGGGCAAAAAACGGCGCCAAGCCAAGCAAAAATAGGTCTAGCGTTCACAGTGAACGAAAAATAGTAAACGGTCGGTGTTGTATATTCTGCACTTGTCAACAAAACTCCGTGGGGTTAATCTATACTGTTCTTAGGAATTAGGAATTAGGAATTAGGAATTAGGAATTAGGAATTGTGGAATGAGGGGAGTTTGATGACACAAAATGAGGCGTTGGCGATTTTAGAATCGGGGCAGTCGGTGTTGCTGACTGGCGCGGCCGGTACGGGCAAAACGCATTTGCTCAACCAGTTTATTAAACGCGCCCGGGCAGAAGGCAAAAACGTGGCTGTCACAGCAACTACCGGGCTGGCCGCAACGCATCTGAACGGCACGACTATCCACGCTTGGTCCGGTATTGGTATCCGTGATTCCTTAGACGGTATGTTTTTTACCAAACTTGGCAAACAGCGACAGGATCTAGTTGGCAAGGCTGACATTTTGATTATTGACGAAATCAGCATGCTGCATGATTTTCGGCTGGACATGGTCGAGGAAGTAACCCGCACGGTGCGGGGCGGCGACCGGCCGTTCGGCGGGCTGCAAGTTATTTTGTGCGGCGACTTTTTTCAGCTGCCGCCGGTTAATCGCGCTGATGCGCGGCAAGGGAGCTTCGTAACTGATTCAAATGTTTGGTTAAATAACTTTTTTAGAGTTTGTTATCTGGAAAAACAGTACCGTCAATCGGATGACGACGAATACCATAATATTCTGAACGGTATCAGGGCGGGGCAGCTAACCCGTCGCCAGCTGGACGCGCTGACGAGCCGGGCCGGGGCGGTGGCTGATCCATTCACCACCCGTACGCGGCTATTAACTATAAATGTCGATGTTGATGCTATCAATCACCAGCATCTGGAAGAACTCGATGCCGAGCCAATCGAGTTTGATATGGAGACAACGGGCAGCAAAAAATACGTCGAAACACTCAAAAAATCTTGTCTAGCACCCGAAGTCTTGCGGCTCAAGCGCGGCGCGGCGGTGATGTGTATCAAGAACGCCCAAGACCGAAAATATTCCAACGGGTCCTTAGGCGTAGTGGAGGATTTTGAGCCGGGCAGCAACTACCCCGTTGTCAAATTACTCAGCGGTAAAGAAGTAACCATCCGGCCCGAGACATGGGAGCTGGTAGACGGCGACAAACGCCGGGCTACGTTGACACAGCTGCCACTGCGGCTGGCCTGGGCTATCACGGTACACAAAAGTCAAGGGATGACACTGGACGCCGCCCAAATTGATCTGCGGAAAGCGTTCGTAGAGGGTATGGGCTATGTGGCGCTCAGCCGGGTGCGGGGCCTGCGGCATCTGATTTTGGATGGTATGAACGGCATGGCGCTGCGTACCAGCCCGTTGGCGCGCCAGCTGGACAGCGAGCTTAGGGCGCGCAGTATTGATACGCTGGATGCTCACGCCGAAACTATCCAGCAATGGCATGAGCAAGAAGAGGAGCGTAAGAAAGCGCCACCCAAAGCCGAAGCCAAGCCCAAATCCGGTACGCCTTGGGCCGAACGGCTGGACAAAATGCGCCAGGATTACCCAAATGCCTACAAGTCGTGGTCTGAAGCCGAGGATGCCAAACTCAAAGCGTTATTTGAAGAAGGCAAGGGTATCAAAGAACTTAGCGCGGCCCTTGGCCGCCATCCCGGCTCCATGCGCGCCCGGCTGAAAAAGCACTACGGCGATGATGTCGTTTGGGAAAAATAGCCGTCTACCGCGAGGGAGGTTCGGAAGGCGGCTTAGCGGTATCTTTGCGTTCGGCAAGCGACCCCTTTGAGGCCTTAGGATACAGTCCGCCCGTAAAGTCCGCGTCAGGCCGTTCGGCCGGGTTTTTCCTGGCGATTTCTTGTTTGATCCAGTCTTTTCTGGCTTGGGCATCGGCAGCCCGCTTGGCTATAAACATGCGACAAACCAGATAAGCGCTAAAGCCTAAGGCAAGCAGGCCCACTAGTATGCCAAAGCCGCGGAACAGATTGGCGATCAGCACGGCATGCTGCAGTACGCCCAGTTCCGTAAAGACAAAGTTCCAGTCGTGTATAGCGTCGGGCCCGCCAAAACTGACGAGCGGCAGATACATATCTATAGCGTCGGCCATATAGTCGCCGGTACTCTGCGCGGCCAGCATAAACCATAGGGCGCAGAACAAGCTGGCAAAGTAGCCCTTTGTTTTAAACGCGGTGACGATCAGTAAGCTGCCAAGCAATAGCTCCGAAAACGAACCGGCCGCCGCTACCAAAACCGGCGGCAAAAAGCCCAACAGCAAATGGGCCATCTCGTGCAAGATAAAATTGAATGACTGGGGAATAGCCAGTATAAATACCGCCTCGCCGCCCAGCTCGAAGCCTAGTAGTTTAATGAACAAATACAGTCCCAGCAGCCAGAATGGCACGTACCAGTACCAGGTTTTGCCCTGAACGTATTCGTCAATATTCTGTCGCATGGTAGTAAACGCCATTAAGCATAATCATAGCAAACTCTGGGGGGTGCTGGTTTTCTGACCCACATGTACTTCTTGTCTCCAAGGTCACTTTACAGGTGGCCTTTGGCCAGCCTGTGGCGTTTGCTCACACCCTTGGAGACAAGAAGTACATGTGGGTCAGGCCGGTTTACGGAAGTAATTTGCTACAATACCTCCAGATATGGCAAAACTAGACTCTAAGACCAAAAAATTTGATACTTATAGCTTTCCGAAAGATTTTTTGTGGGGGGCCAGCACGGCCGGGCATCAGGTAGAGGGCGGTAATTTTGACCAATGGACGGTGTTTGAACTGGATAACGCGACGGAACTGGCTAAAACCGCGGCTGATCGCTTGCGCTGGCTGCCTGATTGGATGGAGTTTAAGGACCAGGCTGAAGATCCGGATAATTACGTCAGCGGCAAAGGTGTTGACCATTTGCGCCGTTATAAAGAAGATTTCCGGATACTAAAGAAGCTTAACCTCAACGCCTTCCGTTTTGGCATAGAGTGGAGCCGGGTCGAGCCGGAGCAGGGCGTGTGGGACAAAAAGTCCATCGACCACTACCACAATTACATCGCCGAACTGAAACGCCTTGGGATTGAGCCTATATTGAATCTTTGGCACTGGACCCAACCCGTGTGGTTCGAAGACCAGGGCGGCTTTAGCAGATCGCGCAACATCAAGCATTTTATTAGGTTCGTAACCAAAATCGCCGAGGAGTTTGGTAACGACGTAACCTATGTGTTGACTATAAACGAGCCGAATGTCTACAGCTCGTTTGGGTACCTGACAGGCGAGTGGCCGCCACTGGCCAAAAACCCAGTCAAATTTATCTACACTTTCTATAATTTGGCCCGTGCCCATCGCCAGGCTTATGATCTGATGAAAGCGATGCACCCGCATTTACAGATAGGCGCGGCGACTCAATACGGTAACTCGCTGCCAAAACGACCAGATCATTGGCTGGATAAGCGTGTGGCCAGAGCAGTAGAATACGGCTGGAACTGGTGGTGGAGCAACCGTATTCGGCATCATCAGGATTTTATTGGCTTTAATTATTACTTTACTGATTATTATCAGGGGTTTAAGAAAGTAAATCCGCCCTCGCCGCACAACGATTTGGGCTGGTATATGGAGCCGGGCGGCCTGGCCGATGTCATGACCAAAGCCTGGTTGCGTTACCGCAAACCGATATTGATTACCGAAAACGGCCTGGCCGATGCCAACGACGCACACCGCCAGTGGTGGCTGGAAGAGACCATGCACGCGCTGATGATTGCCCGCAAAGCCGGGGTCGACGTGTTTGGCTATCTGCACTGGAGCCTGCTTGATAATTTCGAATGGAAATACGGCTGGTGGCCGAAGTTCGGGTTGATAAAGGTGGACCGAGAGCGTGATATGAAGCGGTTGGTCCGCCCGAGTGCTGTCTGGTGGGCCAAAACCCTCAAAGACATCAAACACGAGGATTGAATTTTATAAAATACTGTTGACAAAAGCATAAGCATTTGCTATAATGTTTAACGTTATGACAAAAACAAATAAATATCCCAGAAAACACCGCCACGTAGAGCGTGGTCCCAGGCAACCCAATTATAAATTGCGCCGTTTGATTGCAGGCACCGCGCTTGCGGGCGCGGGTCTGGCAGGCTTTAACGCGGTGAACGCAGACCACGAGGGCAGCTTTAGGGTTGATCCCAGCTACGTGGGTTCGCTTGATCCTGCGGAACGGGCAGAGAAGTTTGATGAATTCCGGATATCTCCGGGCAGTCAAAATGAAGACGGAGTAGCACCTAATCTTTACGGCGTTGCCGAAGAGTATAAGGAAAGGTACGGTTTGCGTACCGATGTGCGTGATATTGTTGCCGACTTAGTAGAGCAAAACGGTGATACCTCGGTTGTGCATCCGGGCGATACGTTTTATTTGCCCCGCCAAGACGTAGACGGCTAGAAATCGCCATAGTGTCTTTAAAATCATCCGTAACGCTACATATAGCGTAGTTATGCACAGCGCTTATGCGGCTGTGGATAAACTCGTTGTAATAAGGGTCTATTATCTATAAAACACTTGCAAGTGGGTAATGGTGGGTAGTATGCTCTTATCAGTGGGTAATAGTGGGTAGCCAAAATTAAGCTACCTAAGATACAAAAACAAAAACCACTACAGCCCGCCAAACTTTTGAAACAAAAGTTTAGGCAGGTAAATTAAAAAATAACCAAAGGGACCAATAGGTGGACTACTTCGAAAGGAAACTCGACGACAAGCGCCGGCTGACTATACCAGCTGAACTTCGGGCCGAGTTTGCCAGCGGAGCGGTCATTACCCGTGGGTTCAAGGATTATTTGCACCTCTACCCGAAAGCGGTATGGGACGAAGAAGTCGAGCCAGCTCTGAAAGGAAATATCCTGGACGAGGAGACAGCAGACAAGAACGTTCAATTCCGGATGGGCCGGGTCGAGGCCGTGATAGATGCCAAGCAAGGCCGCCTTACCTTGGAACAGCATCATCTGGACTACGCGCACATTGAGCGCGAGGTAGTCGCAGTCAGGGCGGGGCGCTACTGGCGGATCCAGGCGAAAACCTGAGATTCCCCCGGCAAGCGGGTACTTTTACAATTCGGGCAATTTACCCTCAAAAACTTTTTAAAAAAGTTTCGGAGGGCTCAGCAATCAAAACGACAAGCTGTATAAACTAGAATGACCCCGCCGAAATTTCAAAGAAATTTTTGCGGGTGAATCGAGGTCAGCGAATCGGCAGCCAGCAGGTGGCAAACCGGGGAACCACCTTTAAAAACCCTTGTACCTTACTTTAAAAAACACCTCCCAAAACTCCACCTCACACAATAAGTCTCTCAAAACTTATGCCAAAGGATATTTAGTCGAAGCTAGTGACGGTGTCATAACCGGATCTCGTAAACCTTCAACTAACAAACTTGTCCCGCGGCAAACAAAAACAAAAACCCTCAAAAAAACAAACAGTTGGCTGCTGGTTCGGTGACCTTGCAAAAACAAAAAGCAAAAACATGCACCAAAACAAAAACCAAAAACACAATACAAAACATTTTCCAGTACTTTTAGGAAGTGTCCTTGAAATTTTAGACCCCAAACAAGGGCAGAGTTACCTGGATCTAACGGCCGGGTACGGCGGGCACGCTCTAGAAGTCCTGGAACGCACCTTTCAAGATGATCAAGCCGTGCTGGTCGATCGGGACCAGATGGCAATCGATCAATTAGAACATACTTTCCAAGGTCGTGGCGTACAGATAATCCACAAAGATTTTCTGTCCGCAGCCGAGGAGCTCTCCAAAGACGAACGTACGTTCGATATTGTGCTTGCGGATTTGGGCGTGTCGTCACCGCACCTTAACACAGCGAGTCGCGGGTTTAGTTTTCGCTATCCAGCACCGCTCGATATGCGCATGGACCAGCGCCAGGAACTTACTGCCGAAACTGTAGTTAATAGCTACTCGGAGGCAGAACTGGCTCGGATCTTGCGTGTCTACGGCGAAGAGCCAAAAGCTCAAAAAATAGCGAAGTTACTGGTGCTAAACAGACCGGTAACGACTACAACTAGACTTGCTGAAATAGTTGCCCAGGCTTGGCCGGGGTACAGCAGGATACATCCGGCGACGCGGACGTTCCAAGCGCTCCGTATTGCGGTAAACGACGAGTTGCGTCTGGTCCAAACAGCGTTATCTGTCGTTTCAAACCTGCTGGCCCCGGGTGGGCGGCTGGCTGTGATAACTTTTCACAGTCTGGAGGACCGTATCGTTAAGCAGTATTTCGCGGATATCGCGGGAAACCGCTACGATGCTGAGTTCCAGCTGCTTACCAAACGGCCGATTACGCCCGGGGCCGATGAATTAGCTTTCAATCCGCGCGCGCGCAGCGCAAAACTGCGAGCCGTAGCAAAAATTAAAAACAAACAGAAAGGAGATGCTTAAAAACTATGCCTATACAGGTAAAAAGCAACTCCAGAACGTATCGTATTAAGGTCAGAGTGCTTTAGTACGATGTACGTGATCTTCAGGTTTGGTCCCGGTTTCGGCCGGGACAGCCTGGAGGGGTAGGGCTTAATACCTAGACTATAAGCTAAACGTTTTTAGATAAGCATCCCTGCAAAAAGCAGGGAAGTACGCCTATGACATATTCCAGTTCGCTGGCAATGAGTCGCCAGCGCTATGCCCAGCGTAACCAAAACGCGGTAGGGTTCAAACGCGAAAAAACCGGCTTCGGGCCGGTTAGTAACACAATTATATTGATAATTCTGGGCTGTATCTTGGGACTGCTGTATTTGACGCAGGTTACCAAGACAAATGCCTACGGCTACCAGATTAACGAGCTGCGCGAAGAAGCTGCCAGTCTGCAGACCGAACATGATGAGCTCGAGGTTGCCTCGGCACGCCTGCAATCCCTGGAACGGGTTAAAAACAGTCCGTTGTCCGAGGGACTGGTTTCTGCCGTGCCGTCCGGGGTCGTACAGCGTTAAACTCGCAAGTTCTGCACTTGCACACTTTGGGCTAAAACCTGCGGTACGCAATCACCGTATGTCAAATACGCCTCGCTTACGTTCCTCGGTTTCCACTCCAAATTGCACTAAATGCAAAACTCGCGGTAAAGGAAGAATTATATAAGTGCCCGCTATCCATTCGTACCAACGAGGCAAGCCTAGTACGCAACCACAAAATCGTACCAGTCCGGCCGATCGAGCCCGTATTGTCTACGGGCTGTTGCTAGTGGTATCGGCCGTCTTTGTCGTGCGGTTGTTCTACCTTCAGGTAATTCGCCATGATTATTACAGTAAGGCGGCGATGGCGTACCAGCTAAAGGAATACCAAGTGCCGGCGGAGCGCGGCCAAATACTGGCGCATAATGGCTCGGGTGTGACGCCGCTCGTGTTGAATGAAACTAAATATACCTTGTTCGCTGATCCAGTGTATATAACCGAACCAGAAGCCCGGGCGCTAGAGTTAGCAAAAATAACAGGCGGGGACGCCGCCGATATAGCCGAGTTGCTTAAAACGCCTGACACCAGGTATGTGGTGCTGGCAAAAAGATTAAGCCGCGAACAGCACGAGGCTGTCAGCGCGCTGGATATTGCCGGTGTTGGTACACGCGAAGAATCCTATCGTACCTATCCGCAAGGGTCGCTAGCGGCTCAGTTGCTGGGGTTTGTCAATAACGATGGCCAGGGGCAGTATGGTGTAGAACAGGCACTGAACGACAAGCTAAAAGGAGTACCAGGGGAGCTAAAAGCCATTACTGACGCGCGCGGGGTGCCACTGGTATCAAACCCCGATAATGTGGTCACCCAGCCTAAATCCGGGCAGGCGCTGACATTGACTATAGATATTGGCATGCAGCGACAAGTAGAAGATTTACTGAAAGAGGGCCTGGAGCGTTACAAAAGCGACTCGGGCAGCGCCGTTATAATGGACCCAAACACCGGGGCTGTCAAAGCAATGGCCAACTGGCCAACCTATGATCCATCGAAGATAGAGGACGTAACTGACCTGGGGCATCTGTCCAACGCGGCGGTGTCCGTGCCGCTTGAGGTCGGGTCAATCATGAAAGCGCTAACAGCGGCAACCGCGCTTGACCAGGGCGTTGTAAGGCCGGACACCGCTTACTACAACGAAGGCTCCGTAACCATAGGCGACCGCCGTATAACCGACGTTACTGCCAGCCGCGGTACCCAGACAGTAGAAAGCACGCTGACACACTCGCTTAATACAGGAGCAGTCTGGTTATTAAAACAGATAGGTCGCGGTGGTATTAATGAGCGGGCGCGCTACACCTGGCATGATTACATGACGAAGCATTATTTCCTGGGGCAGGCGACAGGTATAGAGCAAGCTGGCGAGGCGGCCGGTTACATACCGGAACCCGAGGAAAATAACCAGGGTATAGATGTCACCTATGCCAACACGGCCTTTGGTCAGGCCATGACGGCCACGCCGCTGCAGATGGCAGCGGCTTTTAGCAGTATCGTAAACGGCGGTTCCTATTATCAGCCTCGTCTAATAGATAGTATTAAAAATAACAGTGGTAAAGACGAACCGCAGGCACCGGTGATTCGTAAAGAGAACGTAGTTAGCCAGGAAGTATCTGACACCATGGTATCGTTGCTAGAGAGGGTGCTTGGACATAATTTTTACGGTTTTGAGCGTGAGGGCTATAAAATCGGCGGCAAGACCGGAACAGCGGAATTCGTCGATCCAGCGACAGGACTGTACTATACTGACCGGTTTCACGGCACCTATATGGGTTTTGTTGGCGGTGATCGCCCAGAGTATGTGGTTGTGGTACTAGTGAACGCCCCCAAAGTACCGGGTTACGCGGGTTCGCGGGCGGCAGCGCCGATTTTTGAAAATATGGTCAATATGCTGATTGATAACTTCGGGGTTACACCAAAGGGACAATGAGGGTATAATATTATCATTGAAGCCGCAATAATAAACATATGAACGAAACAATACAAATATTTATCGAGCAACAGACGCTTCTTCGGATTATGATCCTCAGCTTCGCGGGCTTTTTTTTGAGCATGCTGTTGACGCCGATTTACACGACTCTGGCATACCGCTATGAGTGGTGGAAAAAGCCTCGCACCGATGCCGTGACAGGCGAAAAAGCCAGTGTCTACCAATCTCTGCACGGTGCCAAGCATCGTCGCCATATTCCCACTATGGCCGGTGTTATATTCGTAATGGCAGTGGCGCTAGTGACGCTATCCGGTAATCTGAGCCGCGGTGATACGTGGTTGCCGCTGGCGGCAATGTTTGGCGCTGGTCTGATAGGGCTGTTTGATGATTTTCTGAATATTAAGAGTACCGGCGGTATCGCCGGTATGCGCGCCAAAATCAAGATGGCACTGATTACTACCGTGGCCGCGGTAGGGGGCTGGTGGTTTTACGCCAAGTTGGACGTTAATAGTATTCATATACCATTTGTTGATTCACCGCTGGTTCTAGGCTGGCTTATCATACCGCTGTTTGTGCTGGTAGTAGTCGCTACCGCCAACGCCGTGAATATAACTGACGGATTGGACGGATTAGCCGGTGGATTGGCGGCAATAGCGTTTGCCATGTATGCCATCATAGCTGTCCTGGAGGGACGCTACGGCATAGCGGGCTTTTGTATGACTATCGTCGGAGCGCTCCTGAGTTATACCTGGTTCAATATCTATCCAGCGAGGTTCTTTATGGGCGACGTCGGATCTTTTGCCCTTGGGACGGCGCTTGGCGTTGTGGCTATGCTGACGGATACGGTGTTAATACTGCCAATAATTGGTTTTGTATTTGTCGTGGAAGCCGGTTCCAGCTTACTGCAGATCCTATCCAAAAAACTGCGCCGCGGCCGCAAGATATTCCGCATCGCGCCGATTCACCATCATTTTGAAGCTTTGGGTTGGGAAGAGACCAAAGTTACCATGCGATTCTGGGTGATAGGGCAGGTGATGGGCGTTATCGGGCTGATTATTTTTATCCTGGGTAGACCCCTATGAGTGATGTCTCGAGGCGGCGGCATCGTCCTGATTACTGGTTGCCGGTACTCGCGATTGGATTTCTATCGGTGGGTTTAATAGTCGTCTATTCTATTAGTCCTGGCATGAGTGTGCTCAAAGGCGTTTCGGAGGGCTACTATATCTCAAAGCAGCTCATTGCTATCTTGATGGGCGTGGCCGCGTTTGTAGTGCTTTCAAAAGTGCCGTATCAATTTTGGCGCAGAGCCGTGGTGCCGCTGATTGTCGCGGCTGTTCTGGCCGCACTCGCGGTGCAGTTGTTTGGCGAAGAAGTTAACGGCGCCTATAGATGGATACAGATCGGCGGCGTGTCATTCCAGGCGGCCGAGCTGATAAAGTTCGCGTTGCTCATCTGGATGGCGGATTTTTTGGCCCGCCGCAAGAGTGAAGCAGCATTGAACGATGCCAACCGGACATTTAAACCGATTGCGATTGCTCTTGGGCTGGTCGTAATCGTCGTGGCGGTGCTGCAGAGTGACTTTGGTTCGACGGCAGTCATGGCGGGGATGGCAGCGGTTATGATGTTTGTCGCCGGAGTGCCCTTAAAGAGGCTACTTATCGCCGGTTTAGTGCTGATAGCTATCGGCGGGATGCTTATATCGACAACAGGGTATCGACGTGATCGTATGGCGACTTTCCTTAATCCAACAGCTGACTGCCAGGATGCCGGCTACCAATCCTGCCAGGCGCTGATCACCGTTGGCTCCGGGGGTATTTTTGGCCTGGGGCTGGCGCGAAGCATCCAGGCTTACGGTTACATGCCGGAAGCGGCCAATGACTCAATCTTCGCGATCCTGGCCGAAAAATTCGGTTTCCTGGGAGTATCCCTAGTCGTGGCGGCCTTCGCGATGTTTTTTGGCCGATTGACGCGCATAATCGAACGGGCGCCAGATGATTTTGCCGGCTTGCTCGTGGCCGGTATCTTGGCATGGTTTTCCGTGCAGGCGATCATAAACATCGGCGCTATGATAGGCCTGTTGCCGCTAAAAGGGATTACGCTGCCATTTATCAGCTATGGCGGCACCAGCCTACTGTTTGTAACCGGTGCTCTGGGTATCGCGTTTCAAATATCGCGATATGCCAGCCTATCCAATAAAGTAACCGAACCAGGAGCAACGCCATATGAGAATTCTGCTCATAGGCGGCGGGAGCGGCGGCCATATTACGCCACTGCTCGCCGCGGCGCATGAACTTAAGGGCCTGCAGCCTGATGTCGAACTGATTGGCGTTTGTGAAAAAGGCGCCAAGTTTGTCTATTTGTTCCAGGACGATCAAGCGATTGACAGGGTATTCCAGGTCACGGCTGGCAAATACCGGCGCTACTCGGGACTTAGATGGTATCAACGTCTTTTTGACATTAAGACGCTGATCCTTAATATCCGTGATTTTGGCAGGATGCTGGTCGGTTATATAGAGGCCAAACGTTTGTTGCGCGAACTTAGGCCCGACGTGTTGCTGATAAAAGGCGGTTTTGTCGCTGTGCCGATGGGCTTGGCGGCAGCTAGGCTTAAGATTCCATTTATTACCCATGACTCAGATTCTACGCCGGGACTGGCTAACCGTATTATCAGCCGATGGGCAACGCTACACGCGACAGGTATGCCGGCCGAGCTGTATAACTATCCCAGGGACAAGACGATCTATACCGGCATACCAGTGTCGGCTGATTTTAGGAAAGTTTCACCAAGTTTACGGGCTACCTACCGCGAAAGCCTGGGCTTAAGCGGTTGCAGCAAAGTTATCACGATCGTCGGTGGCAGCCAGGGCGCGGGGCAGCTCAACGAAGACATGGTTAAAATTGCCAGCCGGCTGATGCAGCGGTATGAAGGCCTGGGTATTGTCCACGTTGCCGGCCAAGCTCACGCGGCGTCTGTTAAGCGGCGTTATGGCAAGGAACTACTGGCTGACGAGCTTCGCCGGGTGGTAATAGAGGGTTTTGTGCCAGATGTTCACATCTATCAGGGCGCGGCTGACGTGGTAATCAGCCGGGCAGGGGCCACTCAGGTGGCAGAGTTAGCCATGCAGGCTCTACCTATCGTTATCGTCCCCGGTAAACTGGCTGGCGCGCACCAAGACAAGAACGCGGCCTACTTGACGACTAAGCAGGCAGCGCTTACCGCTCCTCACGGTGATGCCGACAGGCTTTATGACCTACTAAACGAACTGCTAAGCGATATTCCGCGTCAGAGGGCTCTCAGCGATAGTCTGCATGGCTTGGCAAAACCCGATGCAGCCAGGGAACTTGCCAAAGTAACATTAGATATTGTCCGGGGTTAACAATATGCTTGGCCGCAGACAGCAACCCGCATCAAGAAAAACTGGCGAACTACGCGCTAAAGCCGCGAGCAGGCCCTCGTTTAACTATTATAGCGGGGGCACTGGCAACAAAGCGGACATAGCGTCAAAGGACAGCGTTATACATTTGGACGGCGGATCCCTAAAAAAACGTCTGCGCTTACTGCCAACATTTATCGCTGTGGGCATAATAATTGGCAGTATCTTTATAAGCCTGACTCTTTCGACTTCACCCTCGGTTATGTTGCTGCATGGCCAGACATCGCCGTATCGTGACCCGGCCGAGTACGCCGCCGCCGCAGCTGAAATCATGGCCCAAAATCTTAGCAGTCAGACGAAACTAACTATTGATACGACCAGTGTCGAACGGAGCTTGATGGAGAGTTTTCCTGAGCTAAGGGCCGCAGTTCTTCGTCTGCCGGTTCTGGGTCGTAAGCCCTCGATTATCGTTGATATCAAGCCGCCGGCTCTATTGTTAACAACCCCTGTGAACAGCTATGTGCTGGACAATTCCGGTATGGTGGTCAGTGATGTCAGTAGTCTTGAGCAAGAGGCCCGCGCTGGGCTAACGACGGTCAGCGACAAAAGCGGCTTTTTAGACATGCAAGTCGGCAAACAGGCCCTTACCAGCGATATGGTACGGTTTATAACGGGGGTCAGTGAACAGCTTGCCGCCAAAGGCTATCAGATAAGTGAACTGACCCTGCCAGCTAGTGTCAATCAGCTGGATATAAGGCTAAGCGGCCTTCCTTATTATATTAAAACTGATACGACGGGCGATGTTCGTTTACAAATCGGCAGTTTCCTGGCTGTCAAACAAGAACTGGAAGGGAGGCGGTCAACACCTGCGGAGTACATAGATGTCAGGGTAGAGGAGAAGGTGTTTTATAGGTAGTTCTTAGACGTTAGTTCTTAGTTCTTAGACGCATTTATCTAAGATCTAAGAACTAACGTCTAAGAACTAGGCAGGGCCCCGCTGCTCTCCTGGTAGTTCGTAGTTTGTTCATTTTTTAATATATCGAAAAAAACTATATTTATATATAAAAATACAAAAAAGCAAATAATGCAAACAGGGCAACAGTAAGGCAGGGGTGTGGAAAAACTCGTGAAATACGTATACGAGGGCAAGTTTTCACGAAAATGCAAACAAAAGCCCAAAGACTAGACGTTAGAGCCCAGAGATTTAAAAAACAGCAATAAATACTAAGAGGAACTATACAAGAAAATTCTAAACTCTAGCTTCTTGTCTCTAATCTCTGCCCCGCTAAGGGGTATAGATAATCATCTGTTAACGTAATATATATGTCGCAAAATATACATTGTGCGACGTTATATCTATGTATAGACATGATGCTCTGGCCCGGCTCTCGTGCCGCTATTTTCCGGCTGTACTCGCCTGGTTTTTTAATTTTTTACTTAACTACCTGCCCGGGCTTACCTAAGGCGGATGATTTCCTCGTTTTCTATTACGCCGTCTTTTACCGTGGGCTTGACTACTTGTTCGCTTTTTGTATGATTTATTTCGGTTGATTTTTTTCTTCGTGAACGGGTGCGTTTCTTTTTGGGGGTTCCTGGCTCTTTTTCCGGCTTTGCAGCGGCTTTTGACTTGGCAGCCGCGATAACGGCCTTAAGCGGGCGAATCGCCTGCCCTGACGATTCTTGTGAGCTCACGGACGGTTTTGGCGGCGTAGTAGATGGTTTATGCTGGCCGGTGGCAATCTGATAAGCCGGCGAGGTGTCCATATTAGCCTTGATACGAGCTTCTACTTCTTCGCGGGTGAGGCTATAGAGCTTACGTGAATGGTCTACTATGGCATCCGTGTAATTTGTCTGTCGGGGTGGCTGGTTCAGGGTAGAGCCTGAGAAGGGTGCTGATTTTTCGCCGCCTATAGTCATAGTGGCAACAAAGTTTCGGTTGTGGAGCGTCATTAGGTCTTCGGCTTCAAACTGCGGCGTAAAATACTTTGCCAGAAAAGACGCGTCGTCGGCGCCGACCCGGAAAGAAACCATCGAGCCAACGTTACCAAAGACAGCGTCGCGCACTACCGGGTTCATCTGGCTGACGTACTGGTTAGCGACCGTTAGATTGAGGCCGTATTTGCGAGCTTCGGACAAGATAACGGCGAAGCTATCGGTGGCGAAGTTCTGAAACTCGTCTACGTACAGATAAAAGGGCGTACGTTGATCGAGCGGGACATTTGCTCTGCTCATGGCGGCCAGTTGGATTTTGGTGACCATCAGTGCCCCCAGGATCGCGGCATTGTCCTCGCCCACCAGGCCGCGGCTCAGGTTAACAATCATAATCTTGCGCTGATCCATGGCCTCACGGATATTAAAAGTACTCTTGGTCTGTCCAACGATATTGCGGATCATGGGGTTGGCCACGAAGGCACCGACTTTATTGAGTACCGGAGCGACGGCCTCGGCGGCGAACTTGTCGTTCCAGCTGGCGAATTCGGTCGTCCAAAAGGTCTTAACTACCGGGTCGGTAATGTGCTTGATAACATCGTCGCGGAAAGGTTTTTCAGTTAGCATACGGGTGATATCCAGCATGGTCGAATTAGGGTAATCAAGCAGCGCCAGGATGGTATAGCGCAGGATATACTCCAATCTAGGCCCCCATGATTCAAACATGCGCTTTAAGACCCCGACCAACTCCGAGCTAATGTGGTTTTTGAATGCCGGGTCGGTAACCTCCAGCGGGTTAAACCCGATCGGGTAGGCCGTATCGGCGGGGTTGAAATATATGACATCGTTAACACGCCGCTGCGGGACGAACTCCAGCATATTTTGGGCATAATCGCCGTGCGGGTCGATGACGCAAAAGCCCTCGTCGTAATAGATGTCTGACAGTGTTAGTAGTTCAAGTAGCCCGCTTTTGCCTACGCCGGTCTGGCCGATGATATAAATATGCCGGCCCCGATCGCTGCGGTACGCGCCAAAAATGGTATTAGTGCCACGGAAGTTGGTAACCCCGAACAGGCTGATATCGTGCTCGCTGCCAGCCTGCATAACAGGGATATTCGCCGGCGGCTCGGCCGTCTTGGTCGTGGCCCAGACGATGTTAGGAGTCTCTACGGTGGTGTGTGGCAGGTGGAACAGACTGGCCAGCTCTTCAATGTTTAAGATATAGCCGCTGTCTATGAAAAAACGTGCCTGGTACTCGGCTAACTTATCAACGCTGAAACTGGCTCCTTTGCCCTGGAATCCGTTCAGATTGGTAGTGTTGAATTGCTTAAACGCCCCCTGGATGGCTTGCATACGCAATCTGGCCAATTGCTGGCTGTGGCCGGCATAGACGATACGGATTTTGACCTGATAGCCCAGCTTGGTACCCTTCTCTTCTATGGCCCGGATACGGGTTTTGTCGCGTTCACTTAGTTCTGGCGTGTCGGCTTTGGTAGTTGGCTCAGGTGGTTTGACCAGAGCGCCAAAAGCCTGGCCAACGTAGCTGGCGGTGCCGCCGCTACCGGTAAATAGTCCTCCCCCGCCCTGGATGCGTTTGATCATCTTGGCACCGCGCTTGTGCCAGTCGTCCGGTATGGGCCGGGCCACGATTTGAATCCAGATTTCTTCTTCTGGTTCGTCCAGTTTGGCCAGTGTGGCGGTAATAGCTGCCAGCGGGTCAACCTCAAAACTAGGGAATGTCTTGATAGGAATGGTTTCATGGTCGGTCAGCACCAGTTCGCTGGTGTACACAACAGATTGTGTGAGCTTGCGCGTGGCGTAATCCTCTGTCTGTTCGTAAATCTGCACGGTCGGATACTGCGCGTATATCTGACCCTCAACAAAGGGCTGTAAGTGCTTGGGTGTCCAGATATAGAACCTGATACGTTGGCCGATGGCAACCATCTCTAAGGATATGTGGTCCTGCATGCCGCCCTCGAACCGCAGCTCGCGTTTGTTGCGCAGCATACCGTGCAGGCTGGCCAGCATCTGTTCGGCAGCTAGTTCCTTTTTGTCGTTGGTACGCGGAATTTCCAGCATCAGTAATGCCTCTTCGTGAGTGGGTTTGGGGCGGTTTTTTCGGTTGAATATCATAAGTGAGTCTTTTTGAATGGGTTCCTTGCCACGCTAAAACCAACAAGCCATAAGCTTTACAAGTTTAATTATACATCTATGGCTGTGTTTTTAGCAGCTGGTTTCGCTTGTTTCAGGATTCTAGGGCGAACATTCTTAGCTGAGTTGCTGGCGAACCTGAGCTAGTCTTTTATCTCTTTCGACAGCATGATCTAAAAGTTGCGCAGCTTCATCCTGTACGAATTCAAAGAGTTCGGGATCCTGCTCTTCAAGTTCCTCAAACGTTTTTGCTATGGCTAGTCTGACAAGACCAGAGACAGATGTATCGCGCAGGTACGCAAGTGCCTCAAGTTGAGCGAAGACGTAGTTATCGGTAAGGACATTAATCGCATGGCTTTTTATGCTCAAGGCCTGCACCTCTGGCGACTGGTCTTGTAGATAAGGCGGTACTTCGGTAAATATCTTTTGTCTACCCATAGTTTTTTGTTGAGTGACTAATTTTTAGTGTCGGCGAGGGTGTAGGTGGCTTTGCTAACCCGCTTGAACTGGGGTTTGCCTTGCAGGTTTAGCAGGATGGTTGTTTCTTTGACGTAGCGGTTCTTTAGTACGCGCTTGACGATCTCGTCGCGGTGCAATGGTTCGCCGGCTTTCTTGAGCACTTCGGCGATAACATCAGCGACGGTGCCTTTCTTGTAGCCCCACTCCTTGAGCGCGTAGATGCCCCGGCCAATCAGGACGAAACGGTCGTCCTTGATAAGTTCGTTATGGATAGCCTGAGTAGTAACATCCCTGCGCTTAAAGCTAGAGTCTTTGATGGCGGCAGCGATTTCGTTGAAGTGCATCTGTTTGCCGTTTTCATACAATACGACGTAAATTTTGTCGCGGATGTTCTTGGGGTTGACCATTGGCCATTTCACCAGGCCCCAGCGGCCGTTTAAGGTAGCGACTTGCTTACTGATGCTGGCTAGCGCGCGGGTGTGGGCCACACTTTTGTCGCTGGCGGTTTCGGCAACCTTGTCAATAGAGGTGGGTTCGCCTATTTTCTTGATCGCTTCAACAACAGTGTTGACCTGGTCCTTTAGCTCGCGCTTCTCATGCTCGGACGCGATAGCCGCGGCGTGATAATAAAAATCGTTTTCGTCTAAGGTAACCAGCTTAGGACACAGGCTTGCCAGGAAAGATACTTGAGCCTGGTCGGTCTTGGAATTGTCTTTGGTCAGGCGGGCGCTCAGGTCTTGGATCCGTGCGGCTAGACCCATAGCATGCAGCTCTTGCACGAAGACTTCTTGCAGCTTGAGCAGCTCGGCGTATTCGCCGCGTTGGGCGCTCTGGCGTAGCTTGGTCACGACTGCCTTTTCTAGCTGGCGGACACGCTCGCGGGTGATGCCCAAAAGTTCGCCGATTTGCTCTAGTGTCTCGCGCCGGTCGAATAACCCAAAACGACGCGATACGATTTCGCGCTCGCGCTCGCGCTCAATACTCTTCAATACATCAGCTACTACGTCGCTGATGGCAGGAGTGGTTTTTTGGGTCGCTTCGGCCATAGGGTTAGTCTTTCCTTCTCTTTTAGTACCGTATCAATAACTCTTTGGTTATGGCTATTGTAACAGTAATATTTTTAATTGTCAAACAAATTCTCTCATTTGCTTATTGAAATTTATTGTAGCACGTAGTAGCACTATGCGCACAAATTGTTTATGGTAAATTATTACGGCATTTTTTTGCTAACAGTGTAGAAGCAGTGGATAATTGTAGTAAATTTGGCGTTCTTTGATGCAAAGAGCCAAATCCCTTATTGTTCCTAAGACGAAGAATATATAAATAAAGAAACTATTGCTTTTTCGTGAATTTACGTTTGCCAAAACGCTTTTTCTCCGGGGCTTCGTCCAGGATTTTTTGGGCGGCTTTTTCGTCCAGTTTGGTTGGGTCGATATCCTTAGCGATACGGGCGTTCTTTTTGCCGTCGGTCACGTACGGGCCGTAGGGGCCGCGCAGGACTTTGATTTTGCCAAAGTCCGCCACGTTGCGCTCGGCGATCTGCTTTAGCTTCTCCGCGTACACTTCGCGGGCCTCGGCCTCGGTAATAGTAAACGGGCTTAAATCTTTGATAGATACGAAAGTCTTGTCTACTTTGACATAAGGGCCGAAACGGCCGATGTCGGCTAAGATGTCTTGGCCGTCCTCTGTCTTGCCTACCAGCCGCGGCAGGTCGAACATCGGCAGAGCCTGCTCTAACGTGACGTTGTCCATGGTGGCGTCATCTGGCATGGGGGCGAACTCGGGCTTTTCTTCGTCGCTGGTTTCGCCGCGCTGTAGCATTGGCCCGTAGCGGCCGAAACGCACCACGATTGGCTTACCGGATTTGGGGTCTTTGCCAAGACTCCGGGATTGGCTGGTTTCTTCGCGGGTGACATCAGCGCTGGCCTTGATAAGCGGCTTGAATTCGCCGTTATAAAATTCGGCTATCATTTTGTTCCAGGTAGTCTTGCCCTCGGCTATATCGTCAAACTCTTTTTCGGCGTCGACGGTAAAGTCGTAGTCTACGATTGGCGCGAAGTATTTGGTCAAGAAGTCGGTGGTAACTTCGGCCACTGGTGTTGGGATGAGTTTGTTCTTGTCCGCGCCCGTGATAACTTTTTGCTCTTTGCCGCCTAGGCTATCGCCGTCGAGTATCAGCGTGTTGATAATCCGTTCCGTACCCTCCAGATCACTCTTTTCGACATAGCCGCGGTCTTGGATGGTCGAAATAGTCGGCGCGTAGGTGCTGGGACGGCCGATACCCATCTCTTCCATGGCTTTGACTAGGCTGGCTTCTGAGAAGCGGGCTTTGGGTTTGCTGAATGTTTCAGTGGCCTGGAGAAGGCCGGGTTGTAACTGCTGGCCCTCTTTGAGCTCGGGCAGGATAACATCGTCTTTGCCGCCGCCGTAGACTTTGAGGAAACCGTCGAATATCAGCACCTCGCCTTTGGCGATAAACTGCTCTTTGTGGCTCGAGATAGCGATCGCCACCTCTGTTTTGTCAACTTTGGCCGGTGTCATCTGGGAAGATAGCGCCCGTTGCCAGATAAGCCGGTAGAGCTTCTTCTGCTGTTCGTCGGCTCCGGCGGCTTCTTTGCCGAAGTTGGTTGGTCGGATGGCTTCGTGGGCTTCCTGGGCATTGCCGTCTTTGGTTTTGAACTGACGGACCTGGTGGTACTCCTTGCCGTAACTTTTGACGATAAACTTCTCGGCATTAGCGATTGCCTGTCCGGACAGAACAGTGCTGTCAGTACGCATGTAAGTGATATGGCCGGATTCGTATAGCCGCTGAGCGACACTCATAGTCTGGCGTACCGAAAACCCGAGCCGGCGCGAGGCTTCCTGCTGCAATGTGCTGGTAGTGAACGGCGCGCCGGGGTTGCGGGTGCCTGGCTTCTGTTCGATGGATTTGACAGTGTAAGCAGCGCCAATGCAGCCGCGCAGGAACTTCTCGGCAGCGCTACGGTCGGCTAATTTGTCTTCCAGCTCCGCGGGAATGGTATCTTTCGCGTCAGTCAAAAAATCGCCGGTAATTTTATAAGTGCTTTCGGCTTGATGGGCGCGGATGTCACGCTCGCGCTCGACAATCAGGCGGACAGCGACGGATTGGACGCGGCCGGCGCTCAGGCCCGCCCGGACCTTTTTCCATAATACTGGTGATAATTCGTAGCCGACCAGCCGGTCAAGCACGCGGCGGGCTTGCTGGGAGTCCACCAGGCGCAGGTCGACGGTACGAGGGTTGTCTACGGCGTGCAGGATGGCGTCTTTGGTAATCTCGTGAAAAACAATCCGCTTGGTTTTCTTTGGGTCAAGCCCCAGAGCCATGCACAGGTGCCAGGCAATTGCCTCGCCTTCGCGGTCCTCATCGGATGCCAGCCAGACGTCGTGGTTTTTAGCCAGTTTTTTGAGCTCGTTGATGGTCTTGGTTTTATCGGGACTGAGTTCGTAGGTTGGTTCAAAATTGTTGGCCTTGTCTATAGATAGGCCCTTTTTTGGCAGATCACGAATATGGCCAAAGCTGCTGCGAACGGTGAAGTCCTTGCCGAGGTACTTCTCTATTGTCTTGGCTTTGGCCGGGCTTTCTACTATGACTAAGTTTTTGCTCATCCCGTTAGAACCCCACTTGACCTTCCTTGGCCTGAGGCGTTTGAAACAATGCGCCGAGGTTCGGCAGATAATTTATGTGTTGCGGCTTGTTGGGTTCTAACGGGACTCAAACGGTATCTCTTGCTTATGTTTATTGGCCTAGTGTATCAAATTAACTAACCAGTCTAGTACCCTACGGTACTTTTTGACTCTATGCAAGTGGTTTTTCTCAATTTCGCCGGCAAATACGGCTCGTCAGCATGGCTCGAACTTCCATGGATTGAGAGGGGCACGAGAAAGAAAATGAAGTGGTTTTAGGGTAGAAAGAGGTTTTGCCTGGGCAGGTTGCCCCGGCAAGGTCTGCGCTGGGTTACCAGCACGCCTCTTTGGCCTGTCCGCGAATTGTCTCGGCTATGCCGAGAGGGATGGTGACGGAAATGCCACTTTGCCCTCACGGTCAACGGTGTAGCCGGCTTGGCCGAGCTTGTTGGCCGCGTGTGCCGCCGCCAAAAAGCACTGCCGAAGCACCTCCTTACCGTCGTCGTTGATGGACGATGCCTCGATCTCCGTGAAGGCTGCCGTAAGGCACTCTTGAAACACTTCTTTAGCGTGTTGCATTTTACTTTTCTTCTTTCTCGTGCGAGCTGCTCAACTTGTGGTATCTGGCCACAAGGAACAACCTTGGTGGTGTCTAGACAATGGCGCCTAAACTAATACATTATAGCATAAAATATATAAAAAAGCAATAAGATTTCATACGATTGACCAATGGTTGGCGCCCAAGGGGCGGACACGGCCGGTAAGTTCCAGCATAGTCAGGGCTTGGTTGAATTTGGCGGTATCAAGCTGACTTTTTATCAGCAGCTCGTTGCCATCTGATGTACCGCCGCGCAGCAACTCTATAATAATCCGTTCTTCTTCGGTGTTGGCGTGGATGTCTTCGTTTGCTGCGGCTGTGTCGCGCCAGTTTAAAGCCGTCAAAATATCTTCTGTCTGAGTAACCGGGACGGCACCAGCTTTGATAAGGTTATTGGTGCCTTCAGACATCGGGCTGGTAATTGGCCCTGGCACGGCGAACACCGGGATTCCCAGCTCCAATGCGAACCGGGCGGTGTGCAAACTACCGCTGTTAACAGCAGCTTCTGGTATCAGCAATCCCTCAGATAAAGCTGCAATAATACGGTTGCGAGCGACAAAATTTATTCTGAACGGCTCCGATCCCGCAGGATACTCAGTTACCAACAGACCGTGACTACCGGTTATCTGGTGGGCTAACTGAGTGTGAGATGTCGGAACAATTTTGTCCAACCCGCTCGGAAGGACGGCTATCGTCGTGCCGCCGGCCCGGAGACAGCTTGTGTGGGCGATTGAGTCTATGCCAAGCGCCAGGCCGCTAACCACGACGATACCCTTTCCAGCCAGCTCGCTTGCGAGTTTGGTGGTGACGGCCCGTCCGTAAGGAGTGACTTTACGGCTGCCTACTATGCCGATACGAGGTTTCCCCAGGAGAATATCCAGCCGGTCGCCGCTGATATACAGCTGCTTCGGAGGTTGCGGTAGACGTAAAATCTCCTTTGGTAGATAACGTTGTTTTAGCGTAAGCATGTTGACTTTTGAATAGAAAAGTTAAAAAGTATTGACATAATCACACAAATTTGCTAAAATAGCAACCTGTAATCGTCGTCATAGGCAATTACGTACCTTATACCCCTATGCTAACTCCTTCGTAGCTTTATGCGAAGAAGGATTGTTAGATTGTTTTAGAGCGTGCATAGAACAAGTTGTTACCCTCCACTTCTCTTAGCGCCCCGCTTATTTAAGCGAGGAGCGCTCTAAAACAGACTAACCCCTTTAACCCCGTGTACCCACCGCGTTTTACTTGCGGCACAATTGGCGTTACATTGGTAAACCTAGAGTGGGCCGTTCGAGTGTCTTTACGAGAACACTTGACGGAGGCCTTCAAGGTGGGTTGAAGGGTGTAATGAGCCTCCAGCGGTGCCCACCCCCTCTGGAGGCTCTTTATTTTGATACTGGCTACAACTATTGTATAAAGCTTTTATGGAATTCAACGAAGAAGAGGGCCTTATAGGCCTGACGGAATGGGAAAAAGAGGTCTTAGGCGAGCCAAGACTTGTCATTGATTACCGTGTCGCGCCTTTCTTGCATAAAAGAGCTAGGCGGTTGGCCCACGCCTGTTCATCGGAGTATGAACGGCTTTATTTTGACGAAGACAAATTGACTAGCGCTGAGCGCGCGGAAGAAATGGAGGCGATGGAACGGCGCGAGCGCCGTTTGCGCGATCTGACCTTGAGGCTCGCCGATGTCGCTGACAGGGTTGAGCTTGAAACGGTCATTGATACCGACGCAAGCTAGAACCCTTCCGGAAATAAGTTTCTGCTTCCAAAACTGTCCTTTTTGGCGCTTATAAATTATTTCCAGATAAGTTCTAAATAAACTTGCGGGTTTCGGGTGTCAGTTCGTTGCCAAAGATGTATTCATTCAGGAGGGAGTTAACTTCCGTTTTTAGGGCTTTGAGGCTAGCTTGCTCTTCTTTTGAGAATTTTTGCAGGACAAAATCGGCCGAATCCACTTGGGCGCTAAGTTCATTTTTGACCCCTACCTTTATACGGCCAAAGTCCTCGCCGCAGTGCTGGATAAGCGATTTTACCCCGTTATGGCCGGCGGCGCTGCCTCCTGCTCTGGTGCGTATCTGTCCGAATGGGATGTCTAATTCGTCATGCACTACTACTGTTTGGGAGTTGTTAAGCTTAAAATAGCTCTGTATGGCCCGTACGGCCTCGCCAGAGAGGTTCATATAGGTAGTGGGCTTAGCTAGCAAAATACGGCTTTGGCCCAGCCTCAGGTCGCATATGAGGCTACGGAGCGCCTTTTTCTCTGCCCATAGGCCGTTTTCGGCCTCCGCCAGGGCATCCAGGCACAAAAAACCGGTGTTATGGCGGGTAAGATCGTACTTTTTGCCCGGATTACCCAGGCCCACAATCAGTTTGGTCGTTTCATTGCCGATACTGACGGTGTACGGTACCTCTACTTGAGGTTGTTCGCGGCGGTAGAATAAACCCATATTAGGACAAGTATACCTGATATTTGATACTTAATACTTGAGAAGTTGCAGCCGCAGTCCTT
>CAYWFI010000001.1:0-42575 GCA_964458165.1 uncultured Candidatus Saccharibacteria bacterium | reverse complement strand
GCGGCAAAACCTTGCAAAAACAAAGCAAGCGACGGTCGTTTTTTGGCCGGGTAAAGTACCTGCCCGCGCTAGCCATTGCCATATTCGCGACCTACTTGTCTTTGCAGCCGCAATTATTTGTCGGGCAGCATTCCGGTGTATTGGCGTATGCCACCGATGTTAGTGTAGCCGGTTTGCTGAGCGCGACTAATGTGCAGCGCAGCAATAATGGTGTGCCGGTACTAACTGGTAATGGACTTTTGAATTCAGCGGCCCAGGCCAAAGCCCAGGATATGGTTAATCGCAACTACTGGTCGCACCAGACGCCGGACGGACAACAGCCGTGGGTATTTATTACCAATGCCGGTTATCAATATCTGGCAGCAGGAGAAAACCTTGCTTACGGTTTTATGACCAGCGGCCATACTGTAACTGGTTGGATGAACAGTCCGGCGCACAAAACCAATTTGTTATCCGCTAACTTTACCGAAGTGGGATTCGGTATTGCTAATAGTCCTAATTTTGTAGGCACCGGACAGCAGACAGTGGTAGTAGCTATGTACGCCAAGCCTCAGACCTATGTACCGCCCGCACCGGCTCCGACGCCGCCACCGGCTCCGCCGGCACCATCGCCAGCCGCTACTAAACCATCGACCACGCAAAATAATAAACCCGCGCCTGTACAGCCCGCGCCAAAAGCCGAACCAGAAGAGGCCCAGGAGGAAACACCCGAACCAGAATCAGAACCAGAGCCACAAGACGATACCGAACTTATAACTACGGTTGCGAATACTGATAATGACAAGCCTATTGCCGCTGGCACAGCCAATGTGCAACGTGTACAGTTGCTGGCCAATGGACCGGCCCTATGGACTATTTCGGCAGTTACTTTAGCAGTTTTGAGTATCGGTGTGCTTTGGATTTTGCATAAGGGCGTACATCTGAAACGTTATATCGTATCAGGCGAACGTTTTATACTGCACCATTTACATTTGGATTTGACTGTTTTGGCCGTTATCTACTTGGGCTTCGTGCTACTTAGTACTAGCGGTACTATCCGATAAAATTACTGCACAACAACTTGCTTGTCGCCTACGACTTCACGTAAGGATTCTAGCACGGTATCGTCAGAGCGCACCCCGCCTGGTAGTTTGATGATTTGCTTCTTATCTGCCGGACCAAGCACCAGCACTACTTCTGTGCTGCCGCTATGCGAATCTATGACTGATTTTAGTGCCAGCAGCTGGCTTTCGTTGCTGCTATCTTGCAGCCTTATATACAGACGCGTCTTCGACGAAACTGTGGTATTAACAGCTAAAGCTGGTTTCGCTGAACGTTTGCTGGCATTAGGTAATTTAACTTTCTTGCCAGTCGACTGATAAGCCTCGGCCTGGGCAAACGTTATCTCTCTGGCCTCATCGGCTAACACTTTTACCTCTGTTAGCGTTTCGCCAGTTTGCCGGTCTTTACCGCTTAGTTTACCCCTAATCAGCACTACCTTATCCCGCTCCCATATACCACTGGTTTGTTGGTAGGCGCTAGGAAAAAGCACCGCCTCTATCTCGCCTAAAAGGTCAGAGATCTTTACGAAGGCCATTTTTTGACCGTTCTTAGTTGTGATTTCGCGTAGTTCGGTTATAGAGCCGCCGACAACCACGGTCTTGCCGTCCATATCAACCTCTAGCTCGTTTATAGGCATTGTTAGCTCACTCAGGTAGGTACCATATGCTTGCAGAGGATGCTGTGATAAATACAACCCTAGCAGCTCACGTTCCCATTTAAGATATTCCTGCTTGCCGTGTTCCTCAGGAATCTCTTCAAGTACTATCTGCGGCAGGACTGCCAGGCCGCTATGTTCCTCGCTGCCGAATAAACCGACCTGGCCCATAGCTTGCTCTTTTTGTATGCGGTTGGCAAAGCTAAGTAACACATCGACATTTCCAAGCAGTTGGTTACGACTTCCAAAGCGATCGAAAGCACCAGCTTTAATTAGGCTTTCTAAAGCTTTGCGATTTACGATGCGCGGACTTACCCGACCAAAAAAATCTTCAAGCTTTTCAAAATGGCCCTCCTCGCGGGCACGCAAAATTTCTTCAACCGCGCCTGTGCCTACGTTTTTTACAGCATTCATGCCAAACCGGATCGGGTCATGCAGGGGATCGCCCTTGGATACCACCGCGAACTCCACGAACGATTCGTTGACATCCGGCGGCAACACTTCGATACCTACATTCTTACACTCGGTAATCTCAATGCTTAAACGATCAGTATCATCATAATCGCTGGTCATCAGCGCCGCCATAAAAGCTGAAGGATAATGCGCCTTCAGGTATGCCGTCTGGTAAGAAATCATCCCGTAGCACGCCGAGTGTGATTTATTAAAGGCGTAGTCGGCAAATCCAAGAATATCTTTCCAAATTTTTTTGACTACCTCTTCTGGAACGCCGTTCCTGACGGCTCCTTCTACGAATTGCTGGCCCATCTTATCCATTACATCGCGCTTTTTCTTGCCGATAGCTTTGCGCAGCGTATCAGCCTCGCCGCCGGTAAAACCGCACATCTCTTTACTCATCTGCATCACCTGTTCCTGGTAGACAATCACGCCGTAAGTGGATTCTAGCGCGTTTTTGGTCAAAGGATGTTCATACGTCACTTCTTCGAGCCCGTTTTTGCGCTTAACAAAACTATCAGTCAGTCCAGCAGTTAGCGGGCCTGGACGGTACAAAGCGCCCATCGCGATAACATCGTCAAATTCCGTAGCTTTAAGCTCCCGCAAATATCGTTTCATACCCGAAGACTCAAACTGGAAGACACCAGTAGTATCACCGCGCTGCAGCAATTCAAAAGTTTTCTTGTCATCAAGGGGAACCATGTTTATGTCTATGTCTTTTTTGTATACCTTTTTGATAATACGCAGGGCGTTTTTGATAATAGTCAGGTTACTGAGCCCTAAGAAATCCATCTTAAGTAGACCTAGGTCCTCAATCGGACCCATCGAGTACTGGGTCGCCACCACGCCTTTTTGCGCCATCTCGAGCGGCACGAACTTTACAATATCATCCGGCGCGATTACCACGCCAGCAGCGTGGACGCCGTGACTGCGAATAGTACCCTCGAGTTTAGTTGCCAGTTCAAACACCCGGGCGGCTTGTTCATTTGTTTCGTTCTCCGCTCTAAGGTCGGCATCATTTAGTAGTGATGTTGCCAGCGGAATATGACGGCCTTGAATAGGCTGCGGAATCATCTTGGCCAGACGGTCAGCCTCGGCATACGGTACTTGCAGCACTCGCGAAACATCACGCACGGCATTACGGGCCGCCATAGTACCAAAGGTAACAATATTGGCCACGCGATCGGTCCCATATTTATCAATACAATACTGTATAACTTCACCGCGACGTGTATCCTGAATATCTATATCAATATCCGGCATGCTAATACGATCCGGGTTTAGGAAGCGTTCGAACAGCAGATCATATTTCAGAGGGTCCAGTTCGGTAATACGAAGCGAATACGACACGATTGATCCCGCGGCAGATCCGCGCCCCGGACCAAAGACAATGCCTTCGTCTTTGCCCCATTTTATAAAGTCCCAGATAATCAGAAAATAACCATTGAAGCCCATGTTATCAATAACCTGTAGTTCGTATTCGACCTTTTTTCGGATTTCTTTGGGGGTAATCTTTTTGACCTGATCAATGCTGAGCTCAGCGGCTTGCTTTTCAGACTTGCCTCCATAGCGCCAGGCAACACCTTGCCATACCAGTTTGTGCAGATATGTTTTCTCTGTCTCCTGTTTTGGCACCGGAAATTTTGGTATTAAAATTTTGCCTAAGCTCAGCTCTACGCTACATCGATCAGCAATGGCACGAGTGTTGGTAATAAGCTCGGGGTGATCATTGCCCCAACGTTCGATTAGATCCTTTGGGTCAGTAACGTGGAGCTCAAAATTGGCCAGACTCATCCGATTAGTGTCAGATAAATACGCGCCGGTTTGTACGCAAAGCAGTATTTCGTGCGCCTCTTGGTCGCTATGATTTAAGTAATGCGCGTCACAAGTCAGCACGCATGCTATATCCAGATCTTTGGATAGTTTGAATAATTGTTCATTGACAGCAACTTGTTCTTGCCAGACTGTCGGATGCTTGGGGTGGCCGTGATCCTGAACTTCCAGGTAATATCGATCGCCGAATACCGATTTGTACCATTTGGCCGTTTTTTCTGCTTGTTCGTATTGACCGTTTCTTAGCGCGTCGCCGACCTCACCACCAATGCAGGCGCTGAGAACTATCAGCCCCTCGTTATACTTTTCTAACAACTCATGGTCGATACGCGGCTTGTAATAAAACCCGTCCAGGTTGGCGATAGTGCTAAGGCGCATCAAGTTCTGATAGCCGGTCATATTCATCGCCAAAAGAATAAGATGGTAATATTGCTTGTCTTTGGCTGGGTCTTTATCGGCGTGGCCGCGAGCGGCAACGTAGGCTTCCATACCCATAACCGGCTTAACGCCCGCGGACGTAGCTTCCTTATAAAACTCAATCAACCCAGATAGCGTACCGTGATCGGTAATAGCCACCGCTTCCATACCGAATGTCTGTACATGATTAATAAGTGACGGGATCTTACTGAGCCCATCAAGCAAACTGTAATGCGAGTGATTATGCAGATGCACATAATCACTCGGTCTTAAACTGTCACCCTTTGCGCTCATCCTGTAGTAGACCCCCAAGAACTTACGTTACGCCAGACCGAAAAACCTGCGCCGCAAATATATCCTGAACTAACTTTATACAAAAAGCTTATTCGTAAAGCGACTTTGGGGCTCACTACAGGACTCATCTGCGTCTATTATAGATGAAAAACGGTCGTAATTAAGCTGTCGTAATTACAACCATTTACTGACTTTGCTGGACTGTCTGATCTACGGTCTCTACAAACCTGCCGATTAACGGGATGTGGTCAAAAAATGAAAGCACCCACAACATCAGCGCTACAACTATAGTCGCGCCGATCACACCGCCAAACCCTCCGGCCACGCCCTTTAAAAAAGACATTCTTAGGCTTTTCGGAGCACTGAGGTAACCGTTTTCGTAAATACTAGCGACAACACGCCCGAGTTCTTCATACTGTTTGCTTGTTGATGGTTTGTTTGGTTTTGCCGTCATGCCCCGACCCTCACACAAACCAAGAGCCATACTCCGGTAGTACTGGCTTGTCCGTTCTCGCGACAAAACGTATGCCTTATACGTTGCGAAGCGAAACGACAAGCCAGTACACCGGATATGGTTCGAGCGTTATTTTTTAGCGTATTTTTCGAGCTGTTTGAGCGCATCTTTCGCATCCTTGAGAGCCTTTTTTAGCTCTGGGTCATCAGCGTCGCCATCGTGCAGAGCGCTTAGGGCTTCACGCACTTTGTCTTTGGCGATAATTGCCGAGGCTAGGGCTTTTTCGTATTCTTCTTTGGCTCTACCGGTGAGTTTAGCGCCTTTTGCTTTGACTTCGCTCAGGCGCAGATTTAAATCCGCTAGTACCACCTTGAGCTTTCTCTCAGCTTCGGTGCGGGCTTTATTAGCCGCGTTTTTGATATCTTTGCGGGTCTCTTTGCCGCTTTTAGGCGCGGTTAACACGCCTGCCACATAACCGATTGCACCGGCTGCTAACGCACCCGCGGCCCATTTGCCTGTATTCTTACCCATATGCCTGCTACCCCTTCCTTTTTTTAATTAAATCAGCAATATTTATAAGAAACTTCCCTACGGCCAATGGGCCGGCAGCTTTTTTCAGTACCTCTGACGCAGTTTCGACGTTGTCAACAATCTCCTGTGCCTTGAGAGCTACCTGATTGAGTGTTTTGACTAAACGTGTCAGCCAAATGCCAAGCACAATGCTGACAACCAAAAAGATTGCCAGTGTAATGGACAAAATAATTACTAGTATGGTCTCCGCGTTCTCCATGGGTGTTTCTAGTATAACACTCTAATCAAGCTTTAAACGCAAATATGCTTCAAAGTCATCGCCTAACTCGTCATGCACCAGGGCAAAGTCTACCATCGTCTTGAGATACTCCAGCTTATTACCGGTGTCGTAATAGACACCATCCGGCACCTCGAAACCATACATTTTATGGCCGTCATCCATCATGCGCTGCATACTTTCCTGCTGATTAAACTCTTTACCTTCGCCCAGCTCATCCCGTTGGCGTTTTAGATATTCAAATATAATGGGCTCAAATACGTATCCGCTGACCGAGGCAATGTCAGACGGCGCGGCCTCACGGCTGCCCGGTTTTTCTATAATACGATTCATCTCTGTTACGCCAGGCTGTACTTCATGACCACCAATAAAACCGTAGCGTTTGTAATCGTCATCGGACTTGGCACGGACACAGGTCAGGATAGAGCCGCCTAAGACCTTATGCAGATCCACCATTTGCTTAAAACGTGCTGGCGTGGCCTTTACAAAATCATCAGCGAAAGCATAGATAAACGGCTCGTCACCAATTAAATGTTCGGCATTAAGTACCGGTGTGGCGTTGCCGTACGGACCCTTTTGACGGATATAGGCAAAGTTAGCCAGGTCCGATATGCGTTTGGTCTCTTCCAGTAACTCCCGTTTGCCGCCCTGCTTTAGGTTAGCCCGCAGGTCAGCGCTCATTTGGTCAAAGTGGTCCTCTATCGAACGCTTGTGGTAGCCGGTTACGATGACAATGTCTTCAATCCCGGCCTCGACCAGTTCCTCAACGATATACTGGATAATCGGCTTATCGATCAGCGGTAACATTTCCTTGGGCATAGCCTTAGTTTGCGGCAAAAACCGCGTCCCAAACCCAGCGGCTGCGATAACTGCTTTCCTTACGGGCTTTGTCATCAGTTATGCCCCGAGCTGCTTTTTTATAATCTGCTGCACGACGGCGGGGTTGGCTTTGCCCTTGGACGCTTTCATGACCTGACCTACCAGAAAGCCAATGGCCTTAAGTTCGCCGTTTCTGATGTCTTCTGCGGCTTTAGGGTTTTCACCCAGGACTTGTTCCACAATCATTACTAGCGCCGATTCGTCCGATTCCTGGATGAGGTTTTTGCTTTCGGCGATTGCTTTCGGGTTCCCGCCGGTCTTCAATACCTCGGCCAGCACCTCTTTGGCAGCCGTCGAGCTAAGCAAACCGCTATCAATCATTGCCACCAATTCAACCAACTGGGCCTGCTTATTCGGTACATCTTGCCAACCTATATTGCCCTCCGTTATCCAACGAACTACATCGCCAGTCAGCCAGTTAGCGATTGTACGCGCTGTCTTGGCGTCGTGCGCATCGATGATACCGCACACAAAACCAGCCACTGCCGGCTCCTCTAGCAACACATCAACTTGTGAGCTATCGAGTTCTAGGCTATCGAATTGGCCGCGCAGGACATTTGGCAAATCCGGCATTTCGGCCTCGATGCGGGCTATAAATTTGTCGTCTAATACCACCGGCGGCAAGTCGGGGTCCGGAAAGTAGCGGTAGTCATGAGCATCTTCTTTAGTGCGTTGACTGAAAGTCTTTTGTTTGGCATCGTCCCAGCCGCGCGTTTCCTGCACTACCTGCTGACCTAGCTCCAACAAACCTGTCTGACGCTTAATCTCAAACTCCACGGCCTTTTCGACGCTACGGAATGAGTTAAGGTTCTTGGTTTCAGAACGAACGCCAAGTTTATCAGTCTTGCTGATACTGACATTAACATCAAAACGCATATTGCCATGATACAAATCAACATCGCTAACACCGGCGTATTTCATGAGCAAGTACAGCTCGCGCGCATAAGCTTTGGCCTCACGCGCAGAGTGAAGCTCGGGCTCTGACACGATTTCGAGCAGCGGTGTACCGGCGCGGTTAAGATCTACCAGGCTATAATCCTTGCCCTCTGGATGAGTTGATTTACCAGCGTCGGCTTCCAGGTGCGCGCGGGTGATATTGATACGTTTTTTCTCACCACTAACAACAATGTCAACGTGCCCGCCCAGGATAATGGGCTCATCGTACTGGCTAATCTGATAACCTGTTGGCAGATCCGGGTAAAAGTAATGCTTGCGGTCAAACTTGCTGAACTTCTGCGGCTTAGTCGACAATGCAAACGCCGCCTTGGACGCTAGCTCAACAGCCTTTTCGTTCAACACTGGCAGAGCACCTGGCATACCTAGGCAGATATGGCTAATAAGCGTGTTTGGCTCCGCGTCCCGCGCGTCGTTGCCTACGGCCGCGAACAGCTTAGTCGCGGTTTTGAGCTGAACATGGCATTCAATCCCGATAGTCGCTTTGTAACCGCTCATTTGAGAGCTCCTAGATCACGTAATGCCTGCCTCAGACCCATCAGCGCTTTTTGGACTTCTTTCTGGGTCAACTTGACATCAACCTCGTGCACCAGCTTGTTGCGCAGCTTGTGCGCGAACCAAGCCGTGTCATTGTCGGACAAAGATTTTTGTGCCGATACCAGGCGCTCGCCCATGGTCTTACCCTTAAAACGCCGCTTCTTCAGAGCCTCGTCCAGTAAATTGTCGGCTTGGATAATTGCCATCGGCCACGTTTCCGGCTTGGCCAGGCCTTTTTGTAGCTCCTTCCATTTGCCTTTGAAATATTCGCGGTTCAGGTCTTTGCGCGGTCGCCTGGCGAAAAACGTAATCAAACCCAAAGTGGCGAGTCCGGCCCCGATGATAGCAATGATCAGTTCGGTGCTCATGACCAGCTCCTTTCAGAAGCAATTATCAATTTACAATTTTCAATTTTCAATTGAGGCAGCGGCGTAGCCGCGCTATTTGAAAATTGGCTTATTGAAGCATTGATTGAAAATTGAAAATTAAGAATTGAAAATTCCGTCATTTTAGCTCCTCATAAGCCCTGGCTAGGCCCAACAGTTCGCGGTCGCGGCGTTGCGGAGCCATTAACTGCAGGCCGACCGGCAGACCGTCCACATCCCCGCATGGCACGCTGATAGCCGGCACGCCGACCAGGTTGGCCGCGACAGTCATAATATCTGTCAGGTACATTTTGAGTGGGTCATCCGTGTTCTCCCCAATCTTAAACGCGGTCGACGGCGCGGTTGGCCCAAGCAAAAAATCGACTTCAGCAAAGGCTCTTTCAAACTCTTTGATAAGTTTCGTCCGTACTGTTTGCGCCTTGTTGTAGTAAGCATCGTAGTAGCCGCTGCTCAACACATAGGTGCCAATCATAATCCTGCGCTTGGCTTCGGTGCCAAAGCCTTTTTCGCGCGATAGCTCGTAGCTTTCGGCAATATTTTTGGCGTCCGGATAACTGTAGCCATAGCGTTGTCCGTCGTAACGACTCAAG
Source organism: uncultured Candidatus Saccharibacteria bacterium (assembly GCA_964458165.1). Taxonomy (GTDB): domain Bacteria; phylum Patescibacteriota; class Saccharimonadia; order Saccharimonadales; family JACDBH01; genus CAYWFI01. Next base: position 33,274 of record CAYWFI010000001.1, on the reverse strand, counting down.
TTGCTGCTTACCTCTGCCGGGCAGACAATGTAGTATACGGCCAGTGCCAGCGGCAAGCTCGGCAAGCTCACTTGCTTGATAATCGCACCGGCGTTCTCCAGTGTTTTGATGGCTACCTCTATGTTGCCGCGGACAGATTCATCAAGACCATCATCAAAATATTCTTTGACTACGCCAATAATCTTGCCGTTCAGGTTTGTATCCAACTTGGTATAACTGGTTTCGTCACGCTCGATCGTGGTGCCATCCAGTTCATCCCGACCAGCCATTATATCCAGCACTAATGCCGCGTCTTCTACGCGCATTGTTAGCGGACCCATACAGTCCAGGCTGCTAGCCATAGCTACCACGCCGCTGCGGGATGTCAGGCCATAAGTCGGCTTAAGTCCCACGCTGCCGGTAAAACTAGCAGGCAGGCGGATGGAGCCTCCGGTATCAGAACCCAGGGCGAACGGCGCCAGGCCTAACACCACTGCCGCGCCCGACCCGCCCGAGCTGCCGCCCGGCACACGTGATTTGTCGTGCGGGTTCAGTGTTGTAAAAAAATCACTATTCTCAGTTGATGAACCGTGCGCAAAAGCATCCAGGTTGGCCTTGGCCACCACTATCGCGCCTTCAGCCTCCAGCCGCTCAATCACGGTTGACTGATACGGCGCCTCGAAGCCTTTTAGAATATTGCTGGCCGCAGTCGTTTCTGACCCAAGAGTCAAAAAATTGTCTTTGGCGATAAAAGGCACGCCAGCCAACCGGCCAGGGTTCTTGCCGGCGCGCACTTGCTCGTCAACAAACCCGGCGCGCTCCAGCGCTCGGTCTCGCACAGTGGTAATAATAGCTTTATATTCATCGGCAGCCTGGATACGCTGCAAGGAGTCTTCCACCAGCGACACGGCCGATGTTTCGCCCGAACGAACCGAGGCGGCGATATCTGAAATCTTGGGCCAACTCACGCACCAACTCCATCGCAAGGAACTAGGAAATAGGAAATAGGAAATAGCCGGCCCTTACTAGTTCCTAGTTTCTGATTCCTAGTTTCTAGTTTCATCCGATCATCCTCTTGACCTTGATATAATCTCTCTCAGTCCGCGGTGCATTCTTAAGCAGTTCCAGCTGGCCGGCACCGTAATCCTTAACCTCGTCTGGCCGGGTAACGTTGGTTAGACCAGTTACTTGATAGGTCGGTTTGAGCCCTCCGGTGTCGACATCGCCAAGCATTTCGACATAACCCAGGATTTCGCTAATTTCGGCCTGAAAAGTTTCGACTTCTTTGCTACTCAGCCGCAGCCGAGCCAATTGAGCCAATTTTAAGATATCGTCTTTGCTGAGTTTTGCCATCTGAAACCCCAGTATAACAGATTAGAAAGGTCTTTTGCATATTGACTTTACTTGACAGGTGTGATATAATGAGAGGATAGAGAGTGAATAAAGTAAGCTTGCTTACCTTATTCCGAACGGGTCTCATTATGCCCGGAGGGGATAATGTATAATAAGAAGAATACTTTGCCATAGAGAGAGCAAAAAAAACGACCTCCATAGAGGTCGTTTTTTATTTATCAGATTAACGAGCTATTTAGTGGAAGTGGTAGTAATCTTCCTGCGCAGCGCTATACCAAGAGCGAGTGCTACTATTGCCACGCTGCCGAGTACAGCACCGATAATCTGGTTACCAGTGCTGGCCAGATCAGTGCTGTCACCCAGTACTTGCTCGCCCTCACCTGTGCTTTCGTCGATCTGACCGGTAGTGCTTTCATCACAAAATTCATCGTTGACTCCGTCGCCGTCAAGGTCACATACGCCGGCTACCACGCCGCCACCGCTACTAACGGCAAATTCTTCTTCGGCCGGTGGGTTAGTGATGTTGCCTGCTGCATCAGTTGCCCGGGCCAGGACGGTGTAATCATCCTCGTCAAGCTCAGTGATATCGAATAGCCATGTTGTTTCACCCGGTGTGTAGATAGCTGGCAACCATGGCCCGCCATTAAAGCTCAGTTCTACAATAACGGCGTCGCTATCGACTATGCCAGCAATCTCTGTGTCGCCGGACATAATTTCGCCAATCTCTACTACCGGAGCGGTAATGTCGTAGGTTATAGCAAACGGAGTACTGCATGGTGATTGGTTGTCCGCATGATCTACTGCGACTACGCAGAAGTAGTGGACACCTTCGCCCTGATTGAAGACACCCGGCAATGAAGTGCCGCCTATGCCGCCAGCTACCCAAGCACTAGCCTCATCATTGTATGGAGAACTCGGTATATCATTCCAGTATTTGTAGATGTAATGGCTTACATCACTAGAGCTGCTGGCGCTCCACGAAGCAACCCCGTTGAATAGATTGGTGTGACCGGTATGCGGAATACCTACGCTATCTGAGTCGGTCCAGCCTAAACCGGTTGGAGCATCAGGAGCTGTTGCGTCGTAGAAGTAATGAACCGGATCGCTCAAAGCGGAAACATTACCGGCGTTATCTATAGCCCGTACCCAAATTGTCACGCCACCCTGTTCGCTCAGACTTGGCGCATGGTTACGTGAAGTACCACTAACGTCTCGACAGCCTATGAATCCTGTAAAGCCAGGGATGGTGAGTCCGGGGCAAGTACTACTGCCAAAAGAGTGGCCATCATCATAGTTGTATGCAATCTGGTATTTGGATATTCCGTTGACATCGGTTGAAGCTGCCCATTGGTTTAGGATTGGCGCAGTATTAAAATATTGTCCTTCGGTTGGGCGTGTAATCTCTGGCACAGTTGGGGCAGTCAAGTCGATGGTCATCTTCCATGGGTCTGTCCAGTTGCTCCAATTACCAGCGGCATCACGAGCGCGTACTTGCCAGTAGCGCACAGTGCCATCGGGCGCACCAAACGAATGAATCTGAGAGGTGGACAGGTAAGTTTGGCTACCTGTTCCGTTATTTTTATTGTTGAAGTTTACCGATACTAATGCGTTGTTTGGGCCGCCAGTGGTTGGACTGGTAGAATTCTGGAATTCGTACTCTACCGCACCATCTACATCAGTCCAGTCAAAGTTAAAGTTATTAGTGTTGATGACAGCGTTGTCAGCAGGGTATTCATGTACTGGCATGTCAGGCGCAATCGTGTCCAAGATGAACTCATAAGTAGTTGAGTTACCGGCTACATCGTATACGACCAGCGTATTGAGGCCCTCTACTTCACCGAACCACCAATTCACGCCGACCCCGTTTAGGTCAGAATAGTTATTATTGGTCAGGTCCTTATCGACGTCGTTGAGGGTCAGCTTGTCTACTTGGTGAGCGTCGAACAGGGCAAAACTCACGCTGCTAAACACCTTGGTTGTGGTGTTGCCGACAGACTCCGGCTTGACAGTAATGGTCGGGCCAGTGCGGTCGATAATGAAACTATTGCTTTCGCTTGTTGTGGTGTTGCCTGCGTAGTCTTCAAAAACTGCGATGAACTTGTGCGTGCCTTCCGGCAGGCTATCCCAGAGCGCCTGATTGTGGGTATTCTTGGTATCGAAATTCTTCTGATCGCTGTCTTCTGTACGAATAAGGTTTGAGCTATCGGTAGTGTTGAAATAGATTGACTTTACCGTCCCTACCTCTGACGTAATCGGACGTACGTGGAAATCATCGCCATTACCGTAGATTGCCTTTGGCTGAAGCTGCCAGCTGATATTTGGCGCAGTATTATCAATCGTAAATGTCCTGAGTGCCTGACCCCATACTATGTGGCCATCTTGGAACTGGGCTGAGAGGACATATGTACCGTCATCAAGTGTACTCGTGTCAATACTTGGACAAGTAACATCTTGTGCTGTCCCTAGCAAATAGGCACCAGGAGCAGACCAGCAATTGTTAGAAACGAGATTTGCTGCTCCAGATTCAAAAGCGCCTTTCCATAATCGAATGTAATAGCTGCCCATACCGTAGTCATCAGTGGCAAGTACGCGAGGTGTAATGGTGCCATTAACGCTCGAGCCTTCTGCAGGAGTAGGATCGGCGAAAATTACCACCGGTGCCATATTTGCAGGAAGCAAGCTCTCGTAGGTTGGCCAGCTAGGGTCACCTTGATTGAAAATTGTGTTTACAGCCGTCTTAGTACCGTTTTCATCAGTAACACGGATAGTGGCTTTGACAGGAGTTGTTGCAGCATTCCAAACCGCAGGTGCTGGATTCCAGTAAGAGACGTCACTAGCTTCCGTAAATGTACCTTCTTGAATAACAAACGGTGCGGATAGTTGCTGAGGAGTAGTGGCCCCGTTAATGATGTCAAATACACCCGAATTACCCGTCTTGGTGACTTTGGAGCCATCGGCTCGTTCAATTTCTACCTCGACACTAGTCACGGTTCCAAAGTTGCTTGCGTTAAAGCCAACACTTATGCCCTTGTAGTCGGTGCCTGAGTGCGTGTTGAAGTTCTCGGCATTGAGCTCCGGCTCTATTAACCCCGCGTGCCAGTGCGCTGTATAACTATTGCTATTTAGATTCGAGAAGACATCAAGTCCATAGTTGTAGCTATTAAGAAAAGTCTCCCTAATGAAGTGGTTGCCAGCACTGGCAGTACCTACATTCACGCCGTTAATAGAATACGTATACTGTCCGGCAGAGGCATCAAGAGTAATGCCAAGAGTAACCCACTCACCATAAGTAAAGGGTGTCGCCAGATAATTTGTCCATCCGGTCGCGGAGTCCCAGATGCGGAAGCCTGCGAAATCAAGATCAGGAGCGTTGTCTAGATGGCTTGTACAGCTATCACACTCACTTGTATTGATGAATTCGATAATGCCGAACTTCCCATCCCTGGCACCCGTACCAGTCGAGCCGTCGTCTTTATCACCGACAACCCACAGGCCTGCCCGGACGGCAGTATCTTCCCAGGCAGGGTCGAGGTACAAATCAACTTCTACTTTGTTGCCAAAGTTTTGGTCGCCTACAGTTTTGATTCCCTCTGTCCGCTCAAACCCTGCGGTTGCTGTGCTCCCGCTGTTCAGGCCGAGTTGGGCAACATTACTCCGACCAGAAGCACTGACCGATGTGACACCGCTTGTCGGGAAACGTCTATCTGCCTCCCAGTTAGTATCAAGCTCCGTTTGAGTAAAACCGTCCAAAAGATGGCTACTAGCGCTTGTCGAGTGCAGTAATACACTTAGCTGCATTAAAACAAAAATCCCGGCGGCGGCCAGAATGATGAACTTTAGGTATTTCTCTAGAAACGGCTTGATTACGCCTAATTTGTGATGGTAATACACGACTCTACGGTCTCCTACGTTACTCTTTACATCAAGCTTACGCCTGATAGCCACGTTTTGCAAGAGTTTTGACATAAAAGACATAAGTTACTATGTCATATCGCCATAACGCTCCATACATCAAGCCCTACAACGCAGAACAAATCACGGCCCAAGAAACTTTGTGTCTCACTGTCTGCGTTAGCCCTCGGCGGATGCTACGGCCCTTTTAGCTGGTAGGCCCCTTGATAGGCCGTAACTCAGCGTAGCCACAGCTGCCATGAAGAGCAAGGTTATGATAAAGGCATTCTGCCGGGCCTCATCGTATATGCGCAAGGCTTCGTCTTTATACGCGCCCTCTACTGGTATCTGCTCCGAGATAACATCGGTGGACACTATCTGGATACTACTCGCCATATTATCGCTGATTTCTATTTTGGCCTCGTTCGAAAATACCGTACTGTTAGTCACTAACCGGCCCGCGCCACTAGTAAGGGCTACGACTAGCACCGTACCTATAATGGCTGTGCCTACCGAGGAGCCGAGCGTTTCAAGCGTGGATGTGATACCGGAGGCCTCCGCGGTTTGGTTTGGTTTAACGGCTGACATAACCAGGTCAACAATCTGTGAGGCGATCAGCCCAAGCCCTAAACCATAGACAAATAGTCCGGGCATAATCCACCAGGCGCTTTGTATCACAAGCATCGTCAGCGCCATGATTGCCAGCCCAACTATGCAAGTTAGGAATCCCCATTCAACTTTTTGTTTTGGCGAGTACTGCATACCCTTGCGCGTACCGCCCAACGCGGTAATAAGCAGACCGGCCGTAAGTCCCAGGAGTATGAAACCGGTGTTAAAGGCGCTCAGACCAAAGGTAACTTGCAGATAAAGTGGTACGGCGAAAGTCGTGCCGGCGATTAGTGCTACCTGCAAAAAACGCACGTTCAAGCCGCGGACAAAATTACGAATTTTAAGCAGTGTAAGGTCGACCAGCGTGCTCTTCTTGGTAGCAATATTACGCTGTTCGTGGACAGCGAACATGTAAAGACAAAATATCCCGGCGGCCCAAAGGAACGGTACAATGGAAAGTCCCAAAGGTGCGAACTCAAAGTCACCAATAACAAGAGGCCGTTTGGCAATAAGTAATCCATAAGTTCCGATAGCCAGCGTGCCGACCACCAGGAACATCATGGCTGCGGCCTGCCATGCAACGCCCCTAACATCCAACTTAGGACGCAGTTTGGGCAGACTGTCTTTAGGTATAACTGTGCTTCTGATTAGTACATACAACAGCACCCCTACCTCTAGGCGAAACGCCCAGCGCCACGAAAAGTAAGTTGTCAGAAAGCCACCGATGATTGGCCCCACAGCGGTACCTACGGCATTGACTCCAGCCATCAGCCCGTAGGCTTGTGCCCGAGCCGCACCTGCTATGTTGGCCCTGATTATAGTATTAACGTTTGGCAGCATCATGGCCGCGCCAAAACCCTGGATAGCACACCAGCCCAAAATAAAGATGGCTAGGTTATTGCTGAGCGAAGCCAGCAGACTGCCGCAGATATACAGCACCGCGCCGAGAAGGAAAGTTTTTCGCATGCCGATAATATCGGCTAGCTTGCCGCCCATCAGCACAAAGGCGGCCATCATAAGCGCGTTCAGAGATATCGCGACTTGCACGCCGGAAACAGTGGTGCCAAGATCCTCGACCAAAGCAGATATCGACACGTTCATAATGGTGTTATCGAGCACAACCACGAACGTGCCCAGTGCCATTACACTAACAAGTGCTTTACCAGCCTTACCCGCCACAACTTACTCCTGAAAATTATAAACTTGAAAAACTATGATGTCAGTATACTACCAAATAGCTGAAATTACAGTTTGGATTTTACGTCGGCGATAATATCCCGTAGTTCGGCGGCTTTTTCGAATTGCAGGTTGGCGGCGGCCAGGTCCATTTGGGCGGTTAGATCTTTGATCAAGTGTTTGTACTCGTCTTTTGGAATTTTCTTGAGGTCTAGCTTGGCTTTTTTGGCTTCTTCGCCTGAGATCTCCACACTCATACTATCGCCTACGGCTTTGGCGATGCCGGCCGGGGTGATGTCGTGCTCTTTGTTATAAGCCTCTTGGATTTCGCGGCGGCGGTTAGTCTCGTCAATAGTACGCTGCATGCTGCCGGTGATAACATCGGCGTACATCAGCACCCGACCGTCTATGTGGCGGGCGGCACGGCCAACAGTTTGGATGAGCGCTTGCTCGCTGCGTAAGAAACCTTCTTTATCAGCGTCCAGGATTGCCACCAGTGATACCTCGGGCAAGTCCAGGCCTTCGCGGAGCAGGTTGATACCAACCACCACGTCGTAGATACCTAGGCGTAAGTCTCGCAAAATATCAGTGCGCTCCAACGTGTCTACATCGCTGTGCAAGTACGTGACCTTGATGTTGATGTCTTTTAGATAGTCGGTCAGATCTTCTGCCATGCGTTTGGTGAGCGTTGTTACCAATACTCGTTGGCGCTTTGCGATTGTATCTCGTATTTCAGCAATCAAGTCATCGATTTGCCCCTCGATTGGCCGCACTTCGATGGGCGGGTCGATTAACCCGGTCGGCCGGATAACTTGCTGAGTCGGTTCAGGGCTGCGTTCCAGTTCGTAAGCGGCCGGCGTGGCGCTGACATAAACAACTTGGTTGATATGGTGTTCAAATTCGGCAAAGTTGAGCGGCCGGTTGTCCAGCGCGCTGGGCAGGCGGAAACCGTGCTCGACCAGCACTTCCTTGCGCGCACGGTCGCCATTATACATACCGCGCACCTGCGGGATAGTCATGTGGGACTCGTCTATAAACATCAGGTAGTCGTCAGGGTAATAATCCAGCAATGTGGCCGGCTGTTCGCCCGGCGCGCGGTTGGTAAGGTAGCGGCTGTAGTTTTCGATACCTTTTACAAAGCCGGTTTCTTCCAGCATCTCCAGGTCAAACTTGGTGCGTTGGCCCAGGCGCTGGGCTTCTAATAGTTTGCCTTGCTTTTGAAACAGGTTTGTTTGTTCCTCTAGTTCTTGTTTGATGTGTCCAAGCGCTATTTTGAGTTTGTCATATGGTGTCACGTAGTGACTGCCCGGGAAAATCTGAATCTTATCAAGTTCGCTTAGGATCTCGCCCGTCAGCGGATCGACATTGGTGATGCGGTCGACCTCGTCGCCAAAAAATTCAATCCGATAAGCCGTCTCCTCGCTGGCAGGATACACATCTATCACGTCGCCGCGAACGCGGAAAGTGCTGCGGTGAAAATCTATATCGTTACGCTGATACTGAATGTCAGTCAGTTGGCGCAGGAATTTGTCGCGGATTTTGCGGCTGCCTTTGGCTACCTCGATGCTCAGACCAGCGTAATCCTCTACCGAGCCAATACCGTAGATGCAGCTGACACTGGCCACGATAATCACGTCCTTGCGTGTAAGCAACGCGTCGGTAGCGGCATGACGCAGCCTGTCAATTTCTTCGTTGATTTGGCTGTCCTTTTCTATGTAGGTGTCACTTCGGGCAATATAAGCCTCTGGTTGGTAGTAGTCGAAGTAGCTGACAAAATAATGCACCGCGTTGTTCGGGAAAAAGCTTTTGAACTCGCTATACAGCTGCGCGGCCAGGGTTTTGTTATGGCTCAGCACCAGGGTAGGTTTTTGGATATTCTGAATGACATTGGCCATCGTGAACGTCTTGCCGCTGCCGGTTACGCCCAGCAGGGTCTGTTCTTTTTGTCCGTCCCCAAGAAGTCCGGTAATACGATCAATGGCCGCCGGCTGGTCGCCTTGCGGGGTGTATTTACTCTTTAGTTCGAACTTGGCCATCTATATATTGTAACAAATTGGCCGTTAGTACTGCTTGGTGAATGTCTGGTCGCCAGCCCGGCATTGCTCGGGCCAGGACTCCATCACCGGGTTACCGGCGGCAACACATTCTTCGAAACTATTGACGCTTGCTTGCTTTTCTTTGTCAACCTGCCAGGCGAAAATTCCAGCACCAACAATAGCTATAATTACGACGACTATCAACCCGATTTCGCGTTTGCTGAATTTGTATCTTTTGCCATCAGGTTCTCTGTGTGGTTGTGATGTCAGATACGGTTCGGTTTCTTCCATTGTCTGACCCTCCTCTACTTGGTGCTTATTCTGAACTTGGTACCTACATTTTACCACCGGCTCAACAACCCACATATTTGAGTGCGGTCCGGGATGAAAAGCGAGCACCGTAAATGAGGCGTATTTGACATACGGTGAGTGCGGAGCGCAGATTTTAGCCCGGCATGTGCCAAATATGTGGGTTGTCTAGATGCGCAGCTTCTCGGGTTTTATCATGTTATTGTCCAGCTGCTGCAATATCTGCTCTTCTAAAACCTTATGCCCCATGTAACGCATGAAGATCTCGTTCCACAAGCTCTCGCGCATGTGGAACACGGGACGGTGTTCATAAGGCGCGCCGGTGCAATAAGCTATGCTGATATCCATCAGATTAAAACTAACTGGTGTTTTGCCGGCCATGATACCGACGTAATCCAGGTCTTTCCAGAAACTCAGCTCCGGATCGATGTGGTACAGCTGCTCCTCGGCCCGGCGCCAGTGCAGGTCCTCTGGCTGGACATGCGGTTCAAAAATTTCGGGATGGCTTTCGTTCTCCAGCTTGCCGTAGTAGCGTTGGATAACGCGCCAATGCACGTGGTTGCCAGCCATCACTACGCTTGAGCGAATGTCGGCGTTCAATGTCTCTACTATAATTTTGCCAAAGTTGGATTTGACCTGTTGCAACTTAAAAAACGCGCTGTACAGACGGATTTCGTTCAGATAATGCAGTAGCAGCGGCAAGGCGGTGATGGTAATGCCGTGCAGCCGCTCTAGTTTAGTTGGCAGCATAAGTATCACACCCAGTTCTTTTAGGTGGGTAATGTTGTGGCGCTTTTTCTTAACGAATTCCTCGGCTATATTACCCCAACGGTCGCGGTCCATCAGGACGATCTCGATGTCGCGCGTCTCAAAATCAGACGGCATCAGATGCTTGTAGCCGCCATTGAACTTCTTCAGCCAAGCCGGTGATTCGGCAAAGCGTAACGCGCCATAAATTTCATATAAGTTCTCGCGTTTGATCATGGACTCCACCGAGCTGTAGCCTAGGTGCTCCATAATTTTATTGGGCGGTTGGGCCTGCAGCATCCGTTTGGCAACGCTTCGTTTTAGCACCCAAGCACTTCTCGGTAAATGCGCCCTATCCACGGCCTTTTTGATAAGCGGTATCATAGTTTGCACGTCGTCCGGTTCGCTGCCGCCGATGTGTTTGGCCAAATGGGCATCGTGGATACGGATTTTTTCTAGCAAGGCATGATACAGCTCACGGCCTGTAGTGTCATCGGGATCCAGCCCCAGACGTTTTGTAGTAGCCCTGGATTTTTGAATGATATCGCTTATCAGGCGCACATCCATACCGGGCCGGCCGGCGGCTTCTTCGAGCTGTTTTAGACTCATAGTAAACAGCGGCTCTTCGGCGGCTAGCAGTTCAGATAACAGGCTTGGCATAAGACTCCCACATTTGTATCCAGCTTTCAGCATAACACTAAATTCATAATCTAACAGTTGTATTTGGCCGTTTTAGTTGTTGTTTTTGCTACAATATACCTTAAGCTTAAGTGGTATACTAAGGGTCAATTATGCAAGACCAAAAACTCAGCGCTTACACGCCTCACCGTGACGCCATAGTGCAGCTTGTCAATCACCAAACCGAGGAGCGTATAGGCCGGATAGAAAAGGAGTTTAAAGCCGGGTTTGAGGTTATAAATAAATATAACTACACCGTCACGGTTTTCGGCTCGGCCAGATTCCTAGAAGACAACCCGCACTACAAAAAAGCGCGCGAGGTTGGGGCAATGCTGGCAAACGAGGGCTTTGCCATTATCACTGGCGGCGGGAGTGGTATCATGGAAGCCGCCAATCGCGGCGCGTACGAGGCCGGCGGCAAGTCGGTTGGATTCAATATCGAGCTGCCGCACGAGCAACAGCTCAATGCCTATACCACCGAATCGATGCCTTTTCGCTATTTCTTCGCCCGCAAAGTCATGCTGGCCTATGCCGCCAGCGCGCTTATTTGCTTCCCGGGCGGGTTTGGCACACTGGATGAACTATTCGAGGTCATCACCCTGGTACAGACGGGCAAGATGCCGCCCGTGCCAATCATACTGGTCAGTTCGGAATTTTGGAGTCCGCTGGACGGCTTTATCAAATCCCAGATGCTGACAGGCCTGGGCGCTATCAGTCATGGGGATGAAGAGCTTTATAGAATTACTGACGACGTCGAAGAAATCAAGCGTGTCGTAAATAAACACCGCGAAACCACATCCGTCTTCGCCCTGCCGCCCGACGCGCCAGAGACCCTATCTAAAAATAGTTAGATGGCGGGCATCCTGTTGTCGATGCGGATGTGTCCATAGACGCTATGATACTTCCAGAACTGTCCTTCAGTCTCCCATGGAGGTACATGGCATCGTCCGGGTAACTACCAGTAAGGTAACTTACCGTGTCGGCCGACAATGACTCAAAGAAGTCTATGCTACCAGCCCCTTTCATGGCATCCTGGTAATTAGGCGCATCACTGACAGCTAACGAGAACTGGAAGCCTATTTTGCCGTAGAATGTTATCGAGCACTTGTCCGCAGAAACAACAATACGATATTGAGGAGTAGAGGGAGGTGTTGGTGTAGGTGTAGGTATATTACCGCCTGATTGTTGTTTTGGGGTGACTGGTTTACTTACTGGTCTTGGGCTTGGTGTCGATTGTTGTTCGGTGTTTACTGGCTCCTCGGTAGCCTCTTCTGCTGATTCTAAATCCGATATCTGTGTATCTGTGTTAGAGATTATAGCTTCGGAATCAGGATTACTCGTGGGATCGCCGTGTTGATTCGTCCGAACCACAGCTAAAGTTACCCCGCCCACACCAATGATAGCTACAGCAACAATACTAATGACTTTTACTGTAGTCGCCGAAAAAACCTGTATAAACCATGCGATTATTGACTGCACGATTATATCTCCTAGATTAAGTTTGAAATGAAAAAACGACACCGCAAGGTGTCTTACTTCCATTCACAAGCCAGCTTTCGCCGAATTGTTTATGCGGTGCCGTTTCTACACGGCGAACCGCAAAAATGCGCTTCTGGCCTATAATGAAAGTAAGACTTCTTAATATTACCACAAACCAAAAAATGCTAGGTATGGCGTTGAGCTAGTCAAATTCGCGAATTCAGGATTGAAGCCGTATACTCAGGAATTCTTCTTATTTTACATTATAGCACACGTGTCAAGTATTGTCAATACTCCGCCCCTGTTTCACGCACTTTTCACGACCGTCAGACCGTGATCTAAACAGGACAAATTGTCTTTAGCGATTTGTCCATGGCAGCCTGGGTCTGGGCATTCAAAATGGCTCCTGATTCGGGTGTTGGTCAAAAGCACAATTCTTGTCCGGGCAATTGTTTAAGCGACTTTTCTGCCTATAAAAATCAGAAAGAAAAGCCGTGAGTTTTGCCCGGCATTGTGGCTTTTGACAACGAGCCGAGTCAAGAGACATTTTGGCCCAGGAGTTTTGTCTTACTTTGGCTCTCCAAAGTAAGCGGCCTTTGGTTCTTTGGCCGGAGAAAGAACATTAGAAGATTTGTCTCTTCATCAGAAGAAGTTAAAAAATCTATTCCATCGGCTTAGGAACGTACCAGTCCGGGGCTTGATCCAAAAGATTTTGGATTTCGGCCTCTGACAGCAAACCTTCTTGCGCGCCAGGGTGCTGGACGACATTCATAGAGTTAATCGGTCCCCAGGCAAGAGCTTCGGTCACGGATTTGCCGCGCATAATCGCGGCAGTAAAGGTGCTGGCAAAGGCATCACCAGCGCCGGTACGCTCGACCGGCGGACCCGGGTCAGGATAGATTGGCATGAAGAACCGGCCCTCTGGACTGGAAGCATAAGCCCCTGCCGGGCCGTCGGTAATACATACCACCATACCGTCAGGTCCGAGCGCGTGCAGCTTGTCGAACAAGTCGTGAATATTATTGATATCACCGCCACCGACAAGCGCGGCCTCTTCTTTATTGAGTACCAGAATGTTGCTGTGTTTATAGATACGGCTCAGGCGTTCAGCACCGGCTTTCATCTGGAACGTACCGGGCTGGAAAGCCAGTTTGACCTCTGGGTTTTCGTCTAGCCAGTCGGCCAGCTCGTCATGGAAGTCTAGGGCGTTTTCGGCAATAGAGCTGAAATAGATCCAACGCGGTTTTTCACGGTCGCGCAGGTTGGGCCAGATATACTCGTAATCTTCGTGATTGATTAGAATCGTGCGTTCTTCCCTGTACCAGAGCACGTAGTGATAGTTGGTTTTCTTGCCGGGGTTAACGCGAATATAGCGGGTGTCTATATGCTTGTCATGAAGCGCGGCTATGATACCGCGGCCGTATTTGTCCTCGCCCACGTTAGTCACAAACCCGGTAGTAAGACCCAGACGCGTCAGGCTGACAGCGGCGTTAGCGGCGTTTCCCACGCCCTCTACCACGATGGCTTTATCAAACGGAATCTTAGTGCCGTATTCCATTGCCAGCGTCTTAACGCCGTGCTCGTCTACGTAAGTAACGGCCTTGTCGTCAAATAACTTGATAAAAGCATCGGTTACGACATCCCCGACACTCAGCACATCCAGTTGGTTGTTGTCAGCCATCCCCCACCCTTCTTTTGTAAGTTATTATTTTCGCTTACGCTTATTCTGCCACACAAACAGAAATTAGGAAATAGGAATTAGGAACTAGTAGCAAAGCGAGGCAACTATTTTCTAGTTTCTAGCTCCTATTTTCTAGATTTGGGCTTTGCCGCCAGAACCAAACAAACCGATTTTTTCTTCTACGACCGCCTGGATAGCGCCAATGACTTCAGGCATCAACTTCATAACAGCGTATTCATCCGGGTTTTCTCTAAGTACTTTTTCTAACGTGTCACGGAAAGCAATGCGCATGTCAGAGTTAATATTGACCTTACTGACACCAATACGGGCAGCTTCTTCAAAGAAGTGCCCTGGGGTGCCGCTGCCGCCGTGTAAAGATATCTGGCAGCCAATCGCATCGCGTACTTGGCGCAGCAGGTCAAGATCAAGCTGCTTTGGCACCGGATAGCTGCCATGCAGATTGCCAACGGCAGCCGCGAATGTGTCTATGCCGGTGGCTTCTACGAAATGCCGCGCGCCCTCTGGCGTAGAGAAGGTCTTTTTGATTTCTTCGTAGTCAAAGGCTTCTTTGTGTACATTGGAACTACCGCCAAAGTAGTGCGGCTCGCTCTCTACCAGCGCGCCAGTAAACTTGGCGTATTCTACGACTTCTTTAGTTTTAGCAATAATTTCTTCTTCGGTAGCATCATGATTGGCTTGAGATATGTCTATATGGATAAATTCATAACCAGCGTCAATCGCCTGTTTGCAATTTTCAACAGTTGGACTATGGTCGAGATTAAGATACATCTCTATGCCGTACTCGGCCTTGTAATTGTCTACCAGACAGCGCAGATTTTGCAGACCTATGGCTTTGACTTCGCCGTCCGACACCTCTACCAGCGCCGGGCTATGTGTTTTTTGAGCAGCCTGGGCAATCGCGATGAGTGTTTCCTGGTTGTCTATGTTAAACGCGCCAACAGCGAAGTGTTCCTCGCGGCTGCGGCGCATAAGCTCGCGCGCCCTAGCCGTATTGTGCCTGATTTTAGTAAGTGTCTGTGACATAGAATAAGCTCCACCGTTAGTTAGCTGTATTGTAAGCTGTCACGCTTATGCTTTGCAACTAATTCCAGAAAATAATACTTAAGCCCACCACAGACAACGCCGCGGCCGCCATTTTTTTGTAATAAAATTTGCGTTCGCCAAGTATCACCCCCGCCAGCACCGCCACTATGATAATGCGGAAGTTCGCTACTGTCGTCACCAGTGATACATTGTTGCTCTCGGCCAGTGCCAGCACAAAGAATAGCCCTGTCGCTGCCCGCACCACGCCGAGTTGCAGAGAACTGCGGATGGTTTTTTGCTGCTTGAACACTTTTTTAGCGTGCTGGCCGAACAGGAAGTAAAATACCCACGCCACAGCCGCCTGCAACAGCCAGCCGTAGGCTATATATGTGCCCACCGATGATTGAGTCAGGATGTCTTTTTCGAAGACATGGGCCAGCGCCAAGCAAAAACTAGAGCCGATTATAAACCAAAAGCCATGCAGCCAGTTAAGGTCGCGGAAGTTAAACAGTTTGCGCTGCTCGCGAGCTAGCAGTAGTACATACCAGATACAAGGCAGCAGTATGGCGATGCCTACAAACTGCATGGCACTTAACCGTTCGCCATAAAAAATACCCGCGATAATAACGGTAAACAGGGCGGCTGAGGTACCGAGCACACTGACGGTAGCGCTGTCCATATGAGTAAAACCCTTGTACATCAGATATAGCGCCATCACGAACAAAGTGGATGTGGTCAAGTACAACAGCCAGTTGTCCAGGAACTCGCGCAGCTCTACCCCGCCTAGCAGTGGCAGGATCAGCAGACCGCAAACATACAAGGCGCTAAAAGCAATGGCATTGACGGCCAGCGCGGCGTGACGGGCTTTTTTATCCCGAGCAATGGCACGGAACTGCAGGGCCTGCATCGCCGAAAAAAAGGCATGAAGCGTTATCAGTACCTGCCAGTTCATCCTAATTCCTGGGTGTTATGAGTAGGAGCTACGTATTTGTGTGCAGCTTGGAGTGAAAACCGAGCACCGCAAGTGAGGCGTATTTGCAGCATACGGTGAGCGCGGAGCACAGGTTTTCGCCCAAGATGCGCCAAATACGTAGCTCCCTATTGTTTCCTGTCGAGGACTGAGTGAGCTGCCATTGCGATGTGTTTGGCCGTCAAACCAAAATGCTCAAGCAGTTCATTAGGTGTGCCGGATTCACCGTAGCGATCTTTCATACCTATCCGGTGTAGTGGCGTTGGTAGCTCTTCGCCCAGCAGTTCGGCAATCGCGCCGCCTAGGCCCCCGGCGATCTGACCTTCCTCGGCAGTCACAACGACACCTGTTTTTTTGACGCTTTTTAGGATTGTTCCGTTGTCCAAAGGTTTGATAGTCGGTACATGTATAACTTCGGCTTCTATACCATCATGAGCCAGTTTTTCGGCGGCCACCAATGCCTGATACGTCATAGTACCAGTGGCAATCAGGCTGATGTCTTTGCCCTCTCTCAGTACGTATGCCTTGCCAATCTCAAACGGCGTGTCTTTGGTCGTAAATATCGGTGTCGCTTCGCGTGCCAGACGCATGTAGTTGGGGCGCTTGTCTTTGGCCATCGCTAGGGTCATTTTCTCGGCTTCAATCGAGTCGCCCGGCGCAAGCACAACCATGTGCGGCAGGGTGCGCATAATAGCGATGTCCTCGAGCATCTGATGCGTCGCGCCATCCGGCCCCACGCTGATACCGGCGTGCGAGCCAATTACCTTGACCGGTTGTTCGTTCAGACAGATGGTGGTGCGGATTTGCTCCCAGTTGCGCCCAGGGCTAAAAGCGGCGTAACTGCTCACGAACGGAATCTTGCCCATAGCCGCCAGACCTGAGCCGACGGTTACAAGGTTCTGCTCGGCCACGCCTATTTCTACAAAGCGCTCCGGAAAAGCTTCCTTAAAAAGACTCATCTGGGTTGAGTCGGTCAGATCGGCACAAGCCGCCACGACATTAACGTCTTGCTCGCCAGCTACCTTAAGCCCGCGCCCAAAACCTTTGCGAATCGGCTCAGATTGCAGCTCGCCGCTGATGTCGGCTAAATGTAAATTACTCAAAATCGCCCTCGCTTTTGATTTTGCCCTGCAGTGTGCGCAGATTCTTCAGCGCTTCTTTGGCTTGGTCATGATTGGGCGGAGCGCCGTGCCAGTGGAAGTCGTATTCCATAAAGTCCACGCCCTTGCCCGGCACCGTATGAGCGATGATAACAACCGGTTTGTCGCCGATGGCCCGCCCCATGGCGCAGGCGTCGATGATGGCCTCAATGTTGTTGCCGTCAATTTCTATCACATACCAGCCGAAGCTTTCCCATTTGCCCTTTAGGTCGTCCAGAGGCATCACGTCCTCTGTATTGCCATCTATCTGAATATAGTTGCGGTCAACGATAGCAATGATGTTATTCAGCTGGTACTTGGCGGCCAGCATCGCGGCCTCCCAGACGTTGCCCTCGTTTAGCTCGCCGTCTCCTGTCACCACATACACCCAACGGTGCATTTCTTGGTTCATACGCATTGCCAGCGCCATACCGGCAGCTTGGCTTAGACCACAGCCCAAGGGGCCGCTGGTGTTCTCTAACCCTGGCAGTTTGGTGCGCTCTGGGTGGCCTTGCAACCTGCTGCCAAATTTGCGAAGCGTCATAAGCTCTGAGTGGTCAAAGTAACCGGCGTTGGCCATGGTGGCATACTGCACCGGTACGCAATGGCCGTTAGACAGCAAAAATATATCGCGTTTGTCCCAGGATGGATTCTTGGGGTCGTGTTTCATAATGTCAAAATACAGCGCCGTGAAGATGTCGGTTAGCCCTAGCGGCCCGGCGGAATGCCCGCTGCCGGCGGCCTCTAGCATCTTGATGATGTCTTGACGTATCAGGTTGGCCTGGAGTTCAAGTTCGTGCAGGGTCATTCTTTATTTCTCATTTCTGCTGATAATTGCTACTAGTTTATCATAAGCCGTTTCCGGGTCGTCAGCCTTTTGGATAGCGCCGCCGGTATTTAATACGTCAACACCGCCCTCAGCCAGTGCCTTGGCCGTTTGGTCGTTGATACCGCCATCCCAGCCGATTTCTAGGCTCGGTTTTAATTTTTTAAGTTGTTGAACCTTATCAAGCAAGCTTAAGTCGGCCTTGCCGCCGTAATATCCTAGATCGCCGCTAAATACCAGCACGTGATCAATATGCTCCAGATACGGTTTGATTACGTCTGCCGGCGTGTCTTTAAGCAAGGCTACGCCGCGGTGGATGCCCAGGCCCTCCAGCTCTTTGACAAAATCCCACGCGCCCTCAGCCTCGGCATGCACAATGGCTAGATTTGGCTGATGCGCAATTACGGTCTCCAGGTGCTCGAGCGGTTTTTGGTACATGATGTGAAAATCCACTATCAGACCGATTGGCCACCACGCGTCCTCGATAGGCTCCAGCTTGGTGGGCGCGAAAATACCATCGGCAAAGTCTATGTGAATCCGCTCGGCAAACTCGGCCACGCGCTCAATAGCCTCACGGTATTCCTTGGAGCTGGCCCCCATAACAGTCGGACATATCACTGCCATATCACACCAAGCATAACTATTTTACTGACAGTAGTAAATAGTGATAATTGCCATGATTAATGGCAATTATATGCACCTGAGCTTTAGCTCAGGGCAGCTATTTCAAATAGAAATAGTTGTGAAGCCAAGGATACCATGTCTTTAGAAATAACAGAGGTATCCCTGGCCTGAAGCTTTACTTTACTTGACAGGTATGATATAATGTACAATAAGAAGAGTTGGGTTAGACTAAACCGTCTAGTTTACCAACGCGGCGGACGTGGCGTTCGGCGTCACCATAGGGCGTGCCGAGCCATACTTGGATGGCGGTTTTCATTTCGTCCAAACTCAGGAAACGGGCGGACAGGCTAAGCACGTTGGCGTGGTTGTGCTGGCGACTCAATCGCAGGATTTCGTACGGGTCATCACTCATAGTGCCCTCGGCATCTACGGGCTGCTTGGACACGGCCGGGCCATAAAACAATGTGCAGCGTACACCCTTTATGCGGTTGGCCGCCATGGCCTCGCCCTGACCGCTGCCGCCCATGATGATAGCCGCTTCATATTCGCCGCCCGCGACAGCCTTGGCCGCCGGAAACATGAATTCCGGATAATCGTCGTCCATATTGAGCGATTTTGGGCCGAAATCAGTGACCTCATGGCCAAGAGATATCAGATAATCTTTTACTTCGCCGTAAACCCCGTCGTATGCCAGACCAGTATGGTCAGTAGTGATAGCAATTTTCATACGCCTATCTTACCACTAAACTACTCGTGATGCTGGTGTCCGTGGTGTTCGCCTGCGCCATGATGAGCGCTGTGGTGGCCTTTTTTATGTAACATGCGGCCGATGTCGGCGACGTTCTCCACCAGACGGTTAGAGTAGCCCCATTCGTTGTCGTACCAGGCGACGACCTTGAGCATGTTACCGCCCTGGACGGCCGTGAGCTTTAGATCAACAATAGCTGAGTGACTGTTACCGATGTAATCGCGGCTAACTAGTTCCTCCTCCGATACGGCTAGGATGCCCTGGTAATATGGTTCGGCGGCGGCTTTTTTAAACACTTCGTTGACTTCCTCTACCGTGACGTCACGCTTGGTGATAACCACGAAGTCGCTCAAGGAAACTACGGGGGTGGGAACACGGATGCTAAGCCCGCCAAAGATACCCTGCAAGGCTGGTAGCGCCTGGGCGGCGGCAATCGACGCGCCAGTAGTGGTAGGCACGATGTTTTCGGCCGCGTTGCGGCCCTCGCGCAGGTCTTTGGACGGCGCGTCCTGCAAAGCTTGGCTGGCCGTGTAGCTGTGGACTGTGGTCATCATGGCTTTTTCGATGCCAAAGTTGTGCTCAAGGATAGCCATGACAGGGGTGATACAGTTAGTAGTACAACTGGCGTTAGATACAATTTCACCAGCGTCATCAAGCTTGTCCTCGTTAACACCTAAGACCACGGTTGTCGCGCCCTCGCCCTTGGCCGGGGCGCTGATGACGACCTTTTTGGCGCCAGCCTGGATGTGCGCCTTGGCTTTCTCTGGATCAACAAAAAACCCGGTTGATTCTATAACCACGTCAATATGGTTGTCGCGCCACGGCAATAGTGCCGGATCACGCTCGGCCGTCACTTTGATTTTGTGTTTATCCACGATAATGGCATGGTCACCGTCAGCCTTGACTTCATGCTGGTAGGTGCCGTAGTTGCTGTCGTGCTTGAGTAAGTGCGCCAGCGTCTTGGTATCTGTTAGGTCGTTGATTGCCACGATTTCTAGATCGCCGCGTTCAAACGCAACCTTAAAAGCATTCCGGCCGATACGCCCGAAACCGTTTATCGCCACCCTTGTTTTCATCCCGTTAGAACCCACTTTCCGTTACTTTGCTGTTTATCGTCTGAAACCCCCACTCGTGTTCAACCGCCATCAGCCCCCGCTCCCTCTTTGGGATCTAACGGGATTCATATGTGCTCCCGTTAGAGTTTTATTTTTTTTCTAACGGTATTGTATAAGCGTAGGCGCTTTGGCGCAACGTTTTATTACAACGCTATTGTTCTTGCCGGGGTGCTTTGTCTTCTGCGAAAATCAGTCTTACGGAGTCATAACAATTATTGATTACATTTTTGGTTTTATACAGCAGTGTCTCAACGGGCCGCGCCGGGCGCTCTATATCACCAAAAAGCGGGTGGATTTCGCTGACTCTAAGTTCTCCGCTTTCCTCGGCCTTATAGAAGTGCTTGTTGTTCATTGTTCGCTCCAACGTTTTTGGCATTCCTTGATGGTTGCTTTGGCATCTTCTGCGTTACCCCAGCCAAGCACTTTTGTGCTGCCAGGTTTCTTGAGGTCTTTGTAGTGGTTGAAGTGGTGTTCAACTTGCTTCTTCCAGACGTCTGACACGTCCTCGATGTTTTGGATAGCGCCACCCCAGTGACGGTCGTCGTCGGCCACACAGACAACCTTGTGGTCCATTTCGCCATCGTCTTCGAAATTCATGATGCCGACGATGCGGGCGCTGACCTTGACGCCAGTAGGTACAGCCGCGTCAACCAGCAAAAGCACATCCAGTTCGTCGCCGTCCTCGTCCAAAGTTTGGGGGATAAAGCCATAGTTACAGGGTTTAGCAAAGATTTGCGGCTCTACCCGATCCAGTTCAAAGACTGCGAGCTTGCGGTTCCATTCTATTTTAAGATTGCTGCCTTTTGGGATCTCGTTGATAGCATTAATGACACCGCCATCTACATCGCCCGCATCGAAAACCTTATTAAAGTCACTCATAATACATCTCCTTTTCTTCGGTAATATTGTACACTACAACTAGATGTTAATCATAGGACACCGCGGCGCCAAAGGTCTAGCGCCAGAGAATACTCTGGCTAGTCTGCAATCGGCGCTTGATTCCCGCGTTGGCATGATCGAGGTTGATGTACGGGTCAGCGCGGACGGTACGCCGGTTTTACATCACGACAGCGTACTAACAGCGAACGACGGCAGACAGTTGCTCATCGAACAGACAAACTTTTCGGATCTTCAGCTTGCCAAAACCGATTTACTGACACTGGAAGCTGCTCTGCAATTCATAGATCGCCGCTGCGATATGATGATAGAAATCAAGCCGGCCGTCCGCGTCGGACCGATTATTGGTGTACTGAAACCACGGTTGGACCGGGCATGGACAGAACACGACCTTGTTATCGCTTCGTCCGATTATCATATACTGCGCGAAATCCGCGCCCTGATGCCAGATACTTTGCTGGCTATTATAGAAAAGTGGTCAGGGGTGCGTGCCGGATGGCGGGCCAAACACCTGCGCACCGACCGTTTGATCATGAATCACCGCTGGCTGTGGAGCGGATTTATACGTTCTATGGCGCGCCGAGGCTACAAGCTAAGCGCCTATACGCTAAACAACTCCAGGCGGGCGCGCCGGTTTGAAAAATATGGCTTATACGGTTGCATTACGGACAATCCGCAGAAGTTCCTGAGCAACTATAAAACTTTAGAAAATTAATAACCCGTAGCCGGACGTTCCAGATATTCGCGGATGCGCAGGGCGGCGGTGGCGCCCTCGCCTACAGCGGTGGCGATTTGCATGGTAGCGCCAGCACGACAGTCGCCAGCTACGAAGACGCCGGGGATGGCAGTCGCGAGTGTATCGCTATTACTCTTTATAAAGCCAGTTTCGTCCAGCTCGACGGCGGTGTTTTTTAGAAACGCGGTATTTGGGTCCAGGCCGACGAATACGAATACACCGTCAGTTTCGAACTCTACTTTGTTGCCAGTGGTTTTGTCGGTGCCGATGACTTTGGTCAGCTTGCCATCTTGGCCGACGATTTCATCAGTGGTTGTTTGTTTATAGACAGTGATTTTGTCTTTGTGCTTTTCCTCAAGCTCGTGAACCAGTACGTCTGAGGCTCGAAAATCGCCCCGCACCAGCATATCAATATGAGTCGCGAACCGAGTCAGGAACATTGCCTCCTGCACGGCGCTGTTACCGCCTCCAACCACCACCAGTCGTTTATCACGATAAAAAGCACCGTCGCAGGTAGCGCAGTAGTGGACGCCACGCGCATAATAATCATCCTCGCCCGGAACACCGATCTTTTTGTAACCTGAGCCGGTGGCGATAAGCACCGCCCGGGCAAACACATCGCCTTCGGTGGTTTCGAGCTTCTTATGTTTACCTTCGTCGGTAATATTGGTGACCTCACCTAGCTCGATTACAGCGCCAAACCGCTCAGCCTGCTTGCGCATCGCGTCGCCCAGCTCCAACCCGGCAATGCCATCCGGAAATCCAGGGTAGTTATCGACCCAGTCAGTGGTAGAGATCAACCCGCCAGGTACGGCCTTTTCATACAAGATCGTCTGAATATCCTCGCGCGTGGTATAAATGGCGGCACTTAGAGCCGCCGGACCCGCCCCGATAATCACCAAATCATGAACCTTCTGACTACTCAACCTGTTTTTTCCTCTTACAATTAGTGTATCACGAACGGGAAATGTTCTCCGCGTGAGTGCAGCTCGCGTTTAAATCGAGGACCGCAAGCGAGGCGTATATGCAATACGGTGAACGCGGACCGGAGATTTAGGTGCGAGCTGTGCCGCGCGGGAACATCTCAGCCCAGAGCCGGGGCGAGTCTTTGCAAATTCCAGCCAACGACCACTTCCTGGCTATCGTCCTCTTTTTCAACCACCGTCACCGGTACGGTCAGAGCACCACTGAGCTCAAGAGCTTCTTGCTGGCGATGCGGCTGTTCATCGAGGTTAACCACTTCATACTGATGACCCTTGTTGTCTAGATATTTCTTAACCATCACACAGTACGCGCAGGTGTTGGTAGTATAGACAGTGATTTTTTTAGCCATTTTTTTACTCCTTTTGATTTGATTTCTAGAACTCTATTAACCCATTATATAGCGCTTGTGCTGGTCGTCAATACGCTATATGTTGTGTTTTGTGCATTATTTTAGTTTATAGATACAAGCTCGATGTCAAACACCAGCGGCCCCATCGGCCGTTCGGTGCTGCCAGGAGTATAGCCCTCTGGAGCCTCTCCGTAAGCCAAATTGCCAGGAATGATAAGGCGACGTGTGCCGCCGACTTTCATACCTGGGACTCCTTGGGTCCAACCGACGATGACACCATCAAGCGGGAATGTAGCGGGCTGACCCATATCCTTTGAGCTCTGGAAGATTTCACCGTTCACTACGTAGGCGCCCGTGTAATGCGCGGTGATGGTAGCACCCTCTGGCACGACATCGCCTGTGCCTTCTACTAAATCAATGATTTGCAATTCTGTGACCGGGTCGGTCGTAGGGGTAAAGTTTGCCAGTTGCGTACCTTCTAACATATCTTCTCCTTGCGTAGCAGCCTGCTGTTCAAGTTGCTGGTTAAGTTGCTCTTGTAAAGCCGTTTGATCATCGACATTATTTTGGTCTCTCGATTGCCAGATAACAACCGCTGTAAAAGCCACGGATGTTACTAGGAATACTGCCGCTAAAAACAGTGCGCCGTACCGCTGGACATAGTTTGACCTGCTCGCCATACTGAAATACCTCCGCTAAAGTGTCTTAGCCATCAGTATACCCCACATCAACTAATCAGAGGCAAGGGTTTTGGCCTCTTTTGGGAGACCTTTTGCAATATCTACAACAAGCTGCCTGGCAACGGGCTGCCAATAGCCAAAAAGCTCCGCCTCAAGTTCGTCGAGGCTAACCCAGCGCGGCAAAAACTGATTGTCCGAACCAGCCTGTGCTTCTTCGGAGTCGGGCTGCAGATGTGGTTCGCCACTGACGTATCCGCATAAGAAAATCGAGTGGGTTATAGGTCCATCGCGCATCTCGTACAGCAGACGATTAGGCCTGACAATCAGGCTGGTTTCTTCATACACTTCGCGTACAGCGGCATCTACGGACGACTCGCCTGGTTCTATGCCACCGCCCGGAATAGAAAAATAGTGCTTGCCAGGACGCCAGCGTTCAATTAGAACTATCTTGCCCTGGTGCATAATAATAGCCCGGCCGGTGTTACGATTGTGCGGTGATGCCATCATCCTGCAATCTCATACTCTTTAAGCTGCTTGCGGATACGATCGGTTGGGGCGCGGCTTTGCAGGGCCAGCAACTGGGCGTAGATGCCGTCTGTTCTAGCCAGCTGGCGCGGTGTGCCGACCTCGTCAACCCTGCCGTCCTTAATAGTAATGATTTTATCGACGGACTGGATAGTGCTCAGACGATGGGCGATGATTATGGTAGTGCGACCTCGCATTAGCCGTTCAAGCGCTTCTTGAACCATAGCCTCGGACTTGCTATCTAGCGAACTAGTGGCTTCATCTAGAATAAGAATCGGCGCGTCTTTTAAAAGCGCGCGGGCTATGGCGACACGTTGCTTTTGCCCGCCCGAAAGTTTTAGTCCGCGTTCACCGATTTCAGTATCGTAACCATTCTCTAGTTTGGCAATAAATTCGTGCGCGTTAGCGGCCCGAGCGGCCGCCTCGATTTCTTTGTGTGTAGCCTTTGGTTTGGCGTAGGAGATATTTTCTTTGATCGTACCGCTAAACAGCGCCGGATCTTGAAATACTACGGCTATTTGGGCGCGCAAGCTGGCTTGGGTCACGCCCGCAATATTACGGCCGTCTATTTCGATGATACCTTCTTGTGGCTGGTACAGACGCATGAGCAAGTTAGTAATAGTCGTTTTTCCCTCGCCGCTTTCGCCTACCAGAGCGACCTTGCTATCTGATTCAACGCCAAAATCGATACCTTGAAGTACCGGCTGCTTGTCGTATGCGAATGATACATTAGTAAAACGTATAGCTCCTCCGGTGACTTTGATAGGGCTGGCGTCGGGGCCATCGTTTATAGTCGGTTCGATTTCCATGATCTCAAAGTAGTCACGGCTGTCGGCCACAGCACGCTGAGTCTGCTCCACAAGGAAGCTGATGGTAAATATCGGGATACGAATATTAAGCGCGTATAGGATAAGCGTCACGGCTTCGCCAGGTGTTAACTGCCCCTGCGCGGCCTGCACGAAGATAAAGGCATAGACACCAAAGAAAATGATGTTCAGTACGATTCGCCGTTTGACATCATTGACGTGCCATAGGCGCGATTGCGGCCGGTTGATACCGACTGCTTTGGCGTAATGCTTGGACAAAAAGCCTAGCTCACGTTTTTCCTGAATAAAGCTTTTGACTACTTTGATTTGTCCAACCGCTTCGGCAAACCGGCCGCTGGCAATATCACTGTGTTCGTTTTTTTTAGTCTGATACTTCTGCCATTTATTGCTCGTGCGAACAGTCATCAGGATAAATATCGGGTACAAGGCAAAAAGTAGAGTTGCCACCTGCCAGCTGTAAAAAGCGATAACAATAAGCGATAGCACCGTGCTGAATATAAACTGCAAGAAATTATTGCTCATCATATGCATGAAGTTAGCAATTTGGGTAATGGAGCGATTGAGGCGATTGATGATTTTGCCGGTCAGCTCGGTGTCAAAAAACTGCTGCGGCAGACTCAAGATATGCTGATAGTAACGTTCGCTTAAAATTTTTATAAGCCTAGCCTGCATCTGGTCGCCGATATAACCGCCGATGTTGCTAAAGATAGTGGTGGCGAAATCCAGCGCAAAAATCAGCCCCGCCATGATTAGTACGAATTGAACGCTCGCTTCAGTGCCCAGACGCAGTTCATCAACCACCCGACCGGTAATAAGCGGTTGAAGCAGGCTTGTCGCGGCCAACAGAATCGTAAATACCGAAATCGCGGCATAATACCGCCACAAACTCGAAGTAAACCGTAAGATTCGGAAAATATGCCTCATAGCCACTGGTTATTATATGGTTCTTCGCCTGACGCCACAAACTTGAGTCTGTTTATGGATTCGGGTGAAGAGGCGTAGAAGTCTGGCTGGTAAAAATGAAAGGGAGTGTCGGGAGCAAAAAACTCAACCTATGTCTCGACCAATCTGTCATTTGGAAGTCTCTCCTGAAGTCCGATCACACGGGCAATCAAACTTGGACGGGGTACCCCTGGCGGCAACATCATATAGTCTTCTACAAGACGAAGCCATGATGCCAGGGGTACCCCGATAACTTATGCGTGGTTCCCGATGGGGGGACAGGCGGGCGAACCCCAACCGGGAACCACGCGAAGTTGCCGCAGTGAGGGGCGTCTGTTAGGACACCACATGACTTAAAACGCGTCATTCGAGCTTTAGACAGCATCGTCTCACTGCGGCAATTTGCACACTTCAAGAGAACTCCTTCGCGGTCGGACGATATGGAGCTACAATCTCGAAATGCGCAAATGACCTCTGTCGGACCGAAACCACGCGTTGTGCACGTGTCCCTCTTGTTTCGATCCGACAGCATGCGGTACCACCTGTTTATCCCCCGAAAACAGAGTGACCGCAATTCTTTTACCTATCAATTTAGGTAGTAGCCGCTACAGAAACAATTCTGCAAGGGTTACTACCTAAACGTACTTCTACACCTTGTTAAATAACCCCTTGAGAGAGCGTACTCACTCAACCTCAAAGTGTGAAGTATTATACGTTACTTAGTGGTATCGTGCAAGACCTACCAGCCCCCGCCGCCGCCTCCGCCCCCACCACCGCCAGAGAAGCCACCGCCCCCGGAAAACCCAGAGCCTCCGGAGCTGCTTGGACTGCTAAACGCCGTCGTCATAGCGCTGTTCATGCTGCCTGTCAGCGCACCAGCTAAATAAGCCGTATTGAAGGCAGCCAGGTTATTGCCGCCATACCATTCTGGCGGCTGGGTGTAGATATCTTTGAATTCTGCCGCCCACTGCTTTTCCACCTTAAAAATAACGGCATAGGGCAAGAGTTTTTCAAACAACTCTACCGTTTTCTTGGGCTCGGCGCTTTTGTTATAGGGCGCATCCGGGCTCTGCATCATCTTGATGCGGTCAGCCTCGGCTGTTTCCATATATAATTTCAAACCCAGTGCGTGTTCTTTGGCCTCGACGCCCTTGTCCGTGCGAGCCTGCATAGCCAGCGCACAGATTAATACGATGAGTATCGCAAGGATAAAGCCGGCTACCATCGCGCCACCAAAAATCACACCTAACACAACCGCCCCAACGATAGACAGGCCAAACACTACCCATAGCCGCCCGCCCGCCGATACGGGATTCCCTGCAAAGTAGCCCTCTTCCACGACTCTACTGGTTATCTGCTCACTGGCCTTGGCGGATGATGTATAGAATTTGTTCTTGAGTTTTTTAAGTTCGACAACCTCGCCAGCATTTGGCGTGTTACCGAATATGCCTTTGATAATTTCCTGCTCGTAATCGCGCAGGTCGCTAAAATCGGCATTTGTCAGTTCAAGCGAATATTCCAGTGTGTCTTTGCGCAGTTTCTTGACTTTCTTTTCCTCAATAATCTTGATATACCGCCGCACCGCAAGATCAATGATAACGGCCGTAATATCGTGCTGGTCTACCCTGAAATCCGCTAACGCGCCGACCTCGGCCGGACGCATACCGGCCGGCGGATCGTACTGCGGGATGATGGTGCCGCGGCCTTTTGGGTCGCGGCCATGCCGACGCCAGTGACGAATGGCATAGCCGCCAATAAGCAGTGGCGGCAACAGGAATTTGATGATGCCGGGCAGAATTTCCATAAAACGTTCTTGGCCGGTCATGGGCGCGAAATAACCTTTGTCAAAGCCGGCAACAATGGTCAATGTCTCGCGCGCGCCGAGCGGGCTGGTTGTTTCGGCCGCGATAACACCGGCATCTTCGGTAATCACACAGTCCCGCGCCGTGCTGCCGAAGCTACCCGTAAAACACAGCGGATCCTGGTTCACACCCAAACCCTCGCCTAAGCTCAGCCGTACCGATACGTGTTCGAACGGTTGCTGCCAGCCATCACCGTTAATATCCCAATACAACTCATCGTGGTTTTCATAAAATTTGATGACATTTTGCACAGTGTACTCTATGGTGTATTGCTGTTCTCCAGTTATATAGATATCTGGGTCACCTATACGCAGCACCAGATTGTCATTTTCATTGCGAGTAGTGTACTGCGTGGGCGCGCCAGATCCGGAGCTGACACTCTGTACCTGCAGTTTTAGGTCACGTCCGTCGTACTTTTGTGGAATCGCGCGCTCGATACCGCGGTTTTGCCCGCTGAAAATGACCGTCATATTCTCGACCACGCGCATTTCGCCCTGCGGATCACTATTGTTTAGATAATAATCGGCTTCAAAATTAGTGAATACAAAATCATTCACACCCTGTGCCAACGCTGGGACGGGTAATGTAATTAGCAGGCCAGCTATAGCTGCTAGGCGCAGGAGTGTTTTTGATAAAAATTTCACGCTATTTATCGCCACTAAAATTTTGCCGAACGGTTGCGTTATGTCGTTTTTTGAGCTTATTCTGCCTCACAGAGCGCCAACCCGTCCAGACGAATGTCACAGCCAGAGGAATGGCAATAATGGCCATGAACGCAAGCTCATACGATTTGCTTATGCTTAGATAAACAAAGATAGCCGTCAGTGGAACTGCTACCAAAAGTAGTGATCTAAGTACTATAGCTGGTGTACTAAGCTTGCTGAGCGACCGATGATCAGCAGAGGGGCTTGTCGTAGAGCGTGCAGTTGCAGCCTGGCTGGCACGAACATTACTAGACTGCAAACGAAGCTCACTAAGCAATCTGTCGATTTTTGCTAGCATCTGTTCTAGTTCCCTTGGATCGTATATATGACGGTATGCATAGATGAATAGAAACTTACCATTCACTTCTATGTCAAAATCTGCAAACTCAGCCATAATTAGCTGCATGGTATTGGGCGCTAGCAGACTTAGGGCTTCGCTTTGAGTTTTGCTGGGCAAATACACCTCAAAGAAATCACTGAAGTTGCCTTCGAGCTGTTGCTGCTGTGCTTTTTTGTACTGGCCTAGATTGCCGCCACTGTGTTCATCATTGTTCAGTTTGCTGTTTATTATCAGCTGTAGTCTGGTATCTGGAATCGCAACTGTTGCGACTGTTCGATGTAGAGTATCCTGACTATTAGGCCCTCTGTTTCTTTCGATTTGATAGGCTACCGAGAACTCATTCCCCGCCTCGCTAAGGTGTCCGTAAACTGCGCTCCATAGTTGACCCTTGTTGTAAGTTGATAGTTCTAAGCCCGGTGGTGAGGTAACTGGCTTCCTGTTAGTGGCGGCTGAAATTTCAGATATTGAGAGCCGGTTGTCGCGGGGTTCTGGGCCATCATATTTATAGCCAGAATCTTGCACCCATTTTACAAATGCGGCCTCCTTGCCAGCTTGGCTTTTAATCAATGCCCGTAGGCCGGCTGCTAAAGAACCAAATGCCACGATAACGATAGCGAAAATAAATACTGGAAACATGACTAAATCCTGTTGGCGTTATGTTTATTGGCAAGGATTGTGGCTACTCGGTCGAGGAGACTGGTGGTTTCTTTAGTCGTAAGTGTACGATGCGGGTGACGTAATCCTACCCGGAAGCTAATCCGCTTTGGACCATCATCTGATTTCTGGAAGATATTGCCCGGCCGCACATAAGTGACTATGCCGTGATCGCTGCTCTCTTGCTCTAGCTGCCCAGTAACTGCTCCTGCCAAATCCGCCCAGGCCATATCTTGAGATACCTCAAAGGTAATGTCTTGCTCTAGTCCGGGGAACTCTGGCAACGGCTCGTAGACCGCAGAGCCCAAATGATGTTGCAGGCGTTCAATATCAAGTTCAAAGCCAGCAGTAAAGCCAGGTAGCTTTAGGCTCTTTCTAGTTTCGGGATTAAATTCACCGATAATTCCAATGGTTGTGCCACTAATTGTCACCAAGCCACGACGACCGTCAGCATATGCACTCAGCGCTGGGTCATCAAAATCCTCTACACTGGTGATAACTGCCTGACCACCAGTTAAAGCTTCCAGATAAATGCGTGCTTGGTAAAAAGCTGCGCCAGATTGATGGCTTTTGGCTGTCTTATCATCAGCCGCGACAACAACAGCGATACGTTCTTTTTGCTGCGGCAGACCATTTTCTTCCACAAAACCTTTTACATGAGCTTTACCGGTCTCAAATAAGGCAAACTGATTGTCGGTGCTACCTGCCTGGGCTTTGATGTTTGGATGGACTTTGGCAAGCAAGCTCGGCATAAGCGACGTGCGGTAATATTGCAAATCCGGGCTGATGGCATTGCGGATATGATAGGCCCATTTCTCCGGGTCGGTGCCGGTCTTACGCATCAGGTCGCCATGCACAAAGCTGTAGGTCAGCACCTCGTTAGCACCAGCTTCTTTGAGCCGGTAACGCAGGTGTTGCTTGTACTCAAAAAGTTCGTTCTTGGGCGTGGGCTTAGCGCTGCGCGGCGGCAAATTTACTGGCAGTTTGTCGTAACCATACAAACGCCCGACTTCTTCGATGATGTCTTCCGGAATCTCGATGTCCATCCGCCAAAAAGGTGGTGTAACCTTGAACTTTGCAAACGGCACCGCCTCAATCCCAAACTCGACGTTCTGCAACATGGCCATAATATGCGAACTGGATAGTTCCGAACCAAGTCGTTGGTTTATAAACTCGGTGGTATACATTACTTCAGGCGCGGCAAAGTCCGAGCCCGAGTCGAAAACGTTACTAGCCTGCCCTGCGCCAGCCAATTCGGCCATCTTTCGCATAGCAAAAGCCAATACGCGGTCATTCTGCAGCGGGCTTTGGCCTTTGTTAAAGCGTGTAACGGCATCGGTGAACAGTCCAAAACGCATCGAGGTACGGCGGACATTAAACATGTCAAACGTGGCGCACTCTATGATGATGTTTTTAGTGTTTTCATCCACTTCCGTATCAAAACCGCCCATTACACCGCCGAGCGCAACGGCCTGCTTGTCGGTACTAATAACGATTTCTTCGCCTGTCAGTTCGATTTCTTTTTGGCCGAGCAGCGTCAGTTTTTCACCCCTTTGGCTCGGGCGCGGGAAGATGCCGGGTTTGTCTGAGCGTTCTTTGATCTTGTCGTAGTCAAAGGCGTGCAACGGTTGACCGGTCAGGTGCATCACATAATTCGTAACGTCTACGACATTATTAATGGGCTTGATGCCAACCCGCGCCAGCGTAGCCTGCAACCACATCGGGCTGGGTTTGACCGTGATGCTGCTCATCGCCACCGCCATAAAACGCGGCACTAGATCCTGCGCTTCGTTCTTAGCTTCTAGCGGCAAGCCTTCTTTGATTTCAAACTGCGGTGGATTCAGGTACCAATCAGGGCTTTGGAAACTCAAGCCAGATATACCTGCTAGTTCGCGGGCTACACCAAGGTTGCCAAAGCAGTCCGGGCGGTGGGTGAACATCTTGTTTTCGCAGTCAATTACGAAATCGTCCAGGCCGAAGTAGTTTGTTAGCGGTTCGCCAGGCACCGGCTCTTTCCCAGCGTCCTCAGCCGTTGCGTCCACGATGCCGTTATGGTCGTCAGATATGCCTAGCTCGTGCGCGCTGGCCAACATACCATTGCTCACCACGCCGCGGATTTCGCGGGCTTCGAGTATAAATGGATCTTTATCCCGGCTGTTTGGTACCGTCACGCCCGGCGCCAGCCAGACGGCAAACATATCGACATGAACATTCGGTGCGCCACACACTACCTGGATGAGTCCGTCCTCACCACGCTCTACAGACTGGTTTTTGCCGCCATCGTCAATTCGGCAGACACTCAGTTTGTCGGCATTCGGATGCTTTTCGTAGCTTGTAACCTTTACGATAACCGCGCCCTCAAACTTCGGCGCCCAATCGATCACATCTTCTACCGCCCCCAGCTGTGCCCCAACACGCTTTAAAAGCTCATCCCGCGGGATAGACTTTAAATCAACATTAGAAAATTCTTGAGCTAAATTCAGACTGACTTTCATGGTTTTTTCCTCGCTGGCATATCGAAAGTTTTTTGCCAATCTTTTAGCTGGGCAGGTAGTTCCTTAGTCTCGGTATCTATGAGTTTCACAGTACTATCAATTAGCACCATTAGTTCGGGATTGACGTCCAGAAGTTTATAGCCATAGATGAGTTTGAGCGTGCTCTTGACCGCAAAAAGCTTTGATCTTGCCAGGCCAAGCTGCCAAGCGCGGTCGCGCGGATCTAATGAGCCCGCCGCTTCGGCTGCATATTTAACACAGGATATAGCCTCATTTTTCAGATCGTATTCGTAAGGAAATTTGTCATCATCGTGCAGCGTTTCATACTCGCCCTGCACCTGTTTGCTGATCTCAAAGATGTTATTCCAAACCTGGCTGTCTTCAAGCTTGCTATACTTCGGTTTCATCAAAACTGCCTCAAAAATTTTAAGTTGGCGGATTCGAAGTGGCGGATGTCTTCTATGCCGTGTTTCATCATGACTAGGCGTTCGATGCCGTTGCCCCAGGCAAAGCCTGTATAGACCTCGGGATCTATGCCTGCCATTTTGAGCACATTGGGGTGGATCATGCCGCAGCCCAGCAGCTCCAGCCAGTTTTGCTCCTCGGAGTTATTTTTACGCAGCGCCTGAGGCCGCTCAATCGCGAACTCGAAGCTTGGTTCTGTGAACGGGAAGTAAAACGGCTGCAGTTTGGTGGCCAGTTCCTGGCCGAAGTATTCGTTCATAAACGCGCCGAGCGTAGCAATCAGGTTGCCAACATTAATCCCTTTGCCCACATACACCCCCTCCAGCTGATAAAAGGTGTGTTCGTGCGTAACGTCAATGTCTTCGTTGCGAAAAACGCGGCCGGGTATAACGGCGGCAATCGGCTCGCCT